>JBIOWP010000087.1:0-35762 GCA_044868695.1 bacterium | reverse complement strand
GGAAGTACACCCGCTCGACCTCCTCCGGCGTGGTGTCGCGCGGCAGGTTCACGGTGCTGCTGATGGAGTGGTCGATGTGCTGCTGAATGGCCGCCTGCATCTTCACCCGCATCTCGGGCTTGATCTGATGCGCGGTCACAAAGAACGGCGGCAGGTCTCCTTCGCGCTCCACCTGGTAGCGCGCCATGTACTCCCGCACCAGGGGGTGATAGACCTTGAACGTATCTTGGGAGAGCGACTCGGAGCGCCGGATGTAGGCGAGGTCGAAGATGGGCTCGATCCCGCTGGTGACGCCCGCCAGCGCCGCGCCGCTGCCGACCGGCGGCACAGTCAGGAGGGCGACGTTGCGCAGCCCAAACCGGCGGATCCGGTCGAGCACCTGGCTCTGCAGGGTGGCGAGGAAGTGGCCCTGCAGATGCTTGTCGGCATCATAGGCGGGAAAGACGCCTTTCTCCTGGGCGAGGGTGACGCTCTCGTCGGCGACGACGTTCTTGATCCGGTCGAACAACTGACCCACGAACGCGACCGCGTCGTCGGTGTCGTACTTCAGCCCGAGCTTGATCAGCAGGTCGCCCAGGCCGGTGAACCCGACGCCAATGCGCCTCGACTTCAGGCTGCTCTCCCGCTGCTGCGGGAGCGGGTGTTTGTCGGCATTGTAGTCGAGGACGTTGTCCAGGAAGCGCGTGGCGTACCGCAGCGCCGGCTCGAGGTGCGTCCAGTCCACGCGCGCTTGCGGCCCGAACGGATCGCTGACGAAGCAGGCCAGGTTCACGTTGCCTAGACAGCAGTTCCCGTATGGCTCCAGCGGGATCTCGCTGCAGGGGTTCGTAGTGATGACACCCATTCCGTTGTACTCCGAGGTAGACCACCGCTTGATCTGATCCCAGAAGATCAAGCCCGGCTCGGCGAAGTCCCGCGCCCCTCGGATCAGCTCCGCCCACAGCTCCCGCGCCCGGATGGTGCGGGTCATGGCGGCGCGCTCGTTGTCGAATCGCAGCGTAAACTCGCCGTCGGTTTCCACGGCGCGCATGAAGGCATCCGAGACGCGCACGCTGATGTTGGCGTAGCGTACCTTGGTCAGGTTGCGTTTGACCTTCACGAAATCCAGCACGTCAGGGTGATGGTCGGCGACCGTGATCATCAAGGCGCCGCGCCGGCCTGACTGCCCGATGGTGCCCGTGGTGAGCGAGAACAGTTCCATGAAGGAGACCGAGCCGGTACTGCTGCGGGCGGCGTTGTTGACGGGAGCGCCGCGCGGCCGCAGCACGCTGATGTCGGTGCCCACGCCTCCGCCCAATGAATAGGTGCGCGCCGCTTCTTTCATCCACTCGAAGATCGACTCGATCGAGTCGTCGTGCACCGGAATCACATAGCAGTTCAGAAGCGTGACCCGCTTGGGGTTGCCGGCGCCGTGCATGATGCGGCCGCCTGGGATGAACCGGAAGTCGTCCAGCAGCCAGTAGAACTTCTCTTCCCACTCGGCCCGTGCGCCGGGCGTGGCCTCGACCGACGCGATTTCGCGGGCGATGCGCCGCCACATCTGCGGCGGGGCCGTCTCCAGCACCCGACCGTCGGGATCCCGCAGAGCATACTTATCGTAGAAGACACGCGCCCGGAGGTCGTCTCCCCCGAAGTAGTCCAGCGTCTCCCGGGGCAGGTCAGCAGTGGGTCGGAGGGCCGTTGCAGGAGCGTCAGGAGCGTCAGCGTCCACCGGGTTCACCCCTCTTTGCGATGTCGATGAGGCCCCGGCCGCCAGGTGGCCGGGGCTGCGGGTCAACTGCGTTACTTGGTTGCCTTCGCCGGGCCGGTCTCGACGGTCAGAAGAGGCACCTGCGCGCGCAGGGCCTCTTCCCGCCGCTTGCGTTCTTTGAGGGTCTCGGCCTCCTCCACCAGCATCTCAAGGTCTCGAAATCGCCGGTGTTCGGAGGCAAAGCGAACATAGGCCACGTCGTCCAGCCGCCGCAGGCGGTCCATCACCAGGGCGCCGATCTGCATCGTGCTGACCTCGCGGTCTCCGCGACCGGTGACCTCGCGCTCGACTTCGACAACGACGCGCTCAAGCTCATCCATCGAGACCGGACGCTTGCCGCAGGCCTGGACGAGTCCCCGGAGGATTTTGTTGCGGTCGAACGGCTCCCGTCGGCCATCCCGCTTGACCACCATGACCGGCACATGGTCCATCCGCTCATAAGTGGTGAACCGCCGGTCGCACCTCAGGCATTCGCGGCGGCGGCGGATAGAGGCTCCGTCTTCCACGGGACGGGAGTCGAGGACCTTGCTTTCTTCATGGGCGCAGTAGGGGCAACGCATCTCGAGGGCCCCACTATATCTGGGGCACCACGATTCTATTTCTCTATATCTTGTGTGTCAATGCCCAAATTCAGCCCATTTTTGGCCCAATTTGACCTCCCGGGGTCAGACCCCCCTTGATGGCCAGACCCCAGGGGCCATCAGGCCCGGCGTGCGGGCCCGCCACGGAGGGCGCGGACGGCCAACGCCAGACAGCAACCGGCATACAGGCCCGTGGAGGCGAGTGTCAGGGTCAGATAGGCCGGCATGAGATTTCTAAGCAGCAGCCCTCGAAAGGCGAAGATCGGGCCCAGGCCGGGGATGAGGAACGTCCACGCCGAGCGCTCCCACCCCTCCAGGAAGGGGGCGGCCATGGCAGGCAGAGAGACGACCAGATAGACCGGTGTGAAGAACTGCTGGGCTTCCCGCATGCTGCGGGCGAGCAAGCTCAAAGCCAGCTGGAGGGCGCTGAGGAGGGCAACCAGGGAAATCGCCACCGCCACCAGAGCGAGCGCCGGGCCCGCCCCGACAACGAGCGAGGCGCGAGCCAGCCCCGCGAGCCCCCACCACGCCCCCGCGAACAGGCTGACCAGAGCGGCGGCGATCACCACTGTGACAGCGGCGGCCGATGAGGCGGCCACCGCCAGGAACTTCCCAGTGGCCAGGACCCACCTGGGGGGCGGCGCCACCAGCAGCGTTTCCAGCGTGCGGCGTTCCTTCTCGCCGGCGCCGGCGTCCAGGGCCGCGTGCTGGCCTCCGACGACTGCCCAGATAGCGAGAAAGAACGGGAGGAGCCCGGCCATCAGCGCGCCGCCCAGCCGCCGGCGGTCGGCGATGCTGTGCGCAGTCACGCGGATCGGAGCCAGATCCTGGCGGGAGAGACCGGCCTCGCGCAAACGTTGTTCGGAGAGCGCGAGGCCGTAGCTGGCTATGACCTCCTCGATCCTCCCCCGCGCGACCGCCGAGGCAGGCTGACTCTCATCAAACACGATGGTCACCTCGCCGTCTCCTTCGCGCAGCCGGGAGCCAAAGTCCTCAGGCACCTCCAGGATGGCGTCGACAGCTCCACCGCTGAGGGCGCCGCGTGGATCACCGGATTCCACGGGCCGGATGAACCCGCGGGCGATGCCGGAGGCGAGCACTTCGCCTCCGCGCGGAGCACCTACCACGACAACCCGGGACGGAGCTTCTTCGCGCCGGTGCTGCTGCCGCTCCGCCAGGTAGGGGACCCCGAGCGTCACCACCGGCATCAGCACCAGCGGCAGCACAAACGCCACCACGAGGGTCCGGCGATCGCGCAGCGTCTCGATCATCTCTTTGGCGAACACCGCGCCGACGAGCCCGAACGCGACCGGTTTCATCGCAGCGGGATCCCCATCGGCACGGCGCTGACGATGAAGATGACGAGCAGGATCACGCCGACCACGATGCGGGACGGGCTGGGCCGGGAGACGTCATCGAGCGGGCCCGGATGGCCGCGCCGCAGCATCAGCAGGATCAACGCCGCCATCAGCCAGTACCCCAGCACCGCGGCAACCGCGACGCCAACCCACGACAGCAGGGTGTGGAGACGCCCCCCGAACAGCGCGCGCACCGCGTGGCCGCCGTCCAGCATGCTGGCCGGGAGCAGATTCAAGCTGGTCACCAGCAGTCCGATCCAGCCGGCGAACAATACCGGATGCCCCAGCACCACGGCGCCTTCCGGCGGATGTAGGAGCCAGGCCATCAGCCACTGCAGCAGCAGCGGATCCGGCAGGTTGATACCCTGAAAGTCGGTGGGCCGGATGACGAACGAATTGGTGATGCCGACCACCAGGACCGGAATCGCCACCAGGAAGCCGGCGATCGGGCCGGAGGCGCCGACATCCATCAACGCATCGCGATTGGGCGCCGGCGTCCGGGTCATGATGACTGCCCCCATCGTTCCCAGCGGCGGCGCCATAGGAATGAAGTACGGGAGGCTGCTGTCGACGCCGCGGACGATCGACATCACCTTGTGACCCATCTCGTGCGTGACCAGGATGGCCATCAGGGAGAACGCGAACGCCGCCCCGCCGCCCACTGCAGAACGCAGGTACCCAGACTCCACCAGCCCCTGCGTGTTCAGATAGCCCGCCGCGAACGTCGTCAGGAGCGTCAACACAAACAACCCGGCGTTGACCTGCCATCGCCACCGCACCGGCGGGGGCTGTGGGAGGAGCACCAGGACCTGGCCTGCGGGGCGGTGCCGCAGAACGGGCAGCAGCCCCGTGGGAATCAGCCGCTGCCGGAGGGCGAGGAATCGGCGCTTGCTGTCGGAAGGGAGGTGGACGGCGAACGCGGGTCTCCCCCCCTCGTCCACCACCCCAGTGACGGGAAAATACTCCTCGACGACGTGCAGCAGCCCCTGAAGTTCCGAGGTGAGATCGAACACGATACCCCTACGGTACGCCTTCAACACAAAAACGAGAAGGGGGAACCTGCACCGCAGTCCCCCCTCCATTTCGCGTTCCCGCGTTCCCCGGTTCCCGCGTTCCCGTCACTACCTGCGGCGCAGAAACGCCGGAATGTCGAGGTCGTTGATCAGCGCCTTCACGCCGTCTTCGATCGCGTCCGGGCTCTCGCCCAGTTTGTCGGAGGGCTTGCGGCCCGCGTCGAACCCGGTGGCGATGACCGTGATGCGCATCTCGCCATCGACCTTGTCGTCGATGACGGCTCCGAAGATGATGTTGGCGTCCGGATCGGCCGCGTCCTTGACGATCTGCGCGGCTTCCGACACTTCCAGCAGCCCCAGGTCCAGCCCGCCGGTCACGTTGATCAACACGCCCCGGGCGCCCGCCATCGAGGTCTCCAGCAGCGGGCTGCTGATCGCCGCCTGCGCGGCCCGGATGGCCCGGTCCTCGCCGGTGGCCACGCCGATCCCGATGAGCGCCGAGCCGGCTTCGTGCATGATCGTCCGCACGTCGGCGAAATCCAGGTTGATGAGGCCGGGTACGGTGATTAGGTCGGCGATCCCCTGCACGCCCTGGCGCAGCACGTCGTCGGCGACCCGGAAAGCCTCCACCACCGTGGCCGCGCGGTCGATGATCTGCAGCAGCCGGTCGTTGGGGATGGTGATGAGCGTGTTCACCTTTCCTTTGAGGCTGCGCGTCCCTTCCTCGGCGGATTGTGCGCGGCGCCGGCCCTCGAACGAGAACGGCTTCGTCACCACCCCGATGGTCAGCGCGCTGAGCTCCCGGGCAACCTCCGCGACAATCGGCGAGCCGCCGGTGCCGGTGCCCCCGCCCATGCCCGCGGTGATGAACACCATGTCCGCGCCCTCGAGGACCTCGTAGAGGTCGTCCTTGCTCTCTTCCGCTGCCTGCCGCCCGATTTCGGGATCCCCGCCGGCCCCGAGCCCTTTGGTGATCTTGCTGCCGACGTGAATTTTCTTGTCGGCGTTGCTCATCGCCAGGGCCTGCGCATCCGTGTTGATGGCGATGAACTCGACGCCGCGCAGCCCCGCGTTGATCATTCGGTTCACGGCGTTGCTGCCGCCGCCGCCCACGCCGACCACCTTGATCGCCGCGTACCGGCGTAGATCGCGATCAATGTGCCCCATCACGGTAGCCTCCTTTTACGCGCCGTGCACCATCTCTCGAATCCACCCGCGCATCTTGCCGACCAGCCCGGCGCCGTTGCCGGATCGCTCGGGTTTTGGCCCGCCGTGGCGGACCCCGTACAGCACCAACCCCACGCCGGTGGCGTAGATGGGACTCGCCACGGCGTCAATCAGCCCACCGACCTGCTCGGGGACGCCCACGCGCGCGGGCAGCTCGAGCTTCTCGCTCACGTACTTGGCGATGCCGCGCAGCAGCGCGCTCCCGCCGGTCAAGACGATCCCGGCCGGCACCAGGTGGCCGTACCCGCTGCGCTTGATCTGCAGCCGCAGGAGGCTGCAGATCTCCTGGAGCCGCGGCTCGATGATCTCGCAGAGTACCTTGCGCGGGAGCACCCGGGGCTCGCGGTCGCCCACATTGAACACCTCAATCAGCTCGCCCTCGTGGACGTCGGACACGGATGCGGCTCCGTGGCGGATCTTCAGTTTCTCCGCCTCCGCGACCGGCGTGCGCAGCCCGACCGCCACGTCGCTGGTGACGTGGTGACCGCCCACCGGCAGGATGGCGGTGTGGGACAATCCGCCGCCCGCAAACACGCCGACACTGGTCGTGCCGCCGCCGATGTCCGCCAGCACGACACCCAGCTCACGCTCCGCCTGCGCGAGCACGCCTTCGGCCGACGCCAGGGGCTCCAGGACGATTTCATCCACCTCGAGGCCGGCGCGCTGGACGCACTTGAGGAGGTTGGCCAGCACGGTCGACGTGCCGGTGACGATATGGGCCTCCACCTCGAGGCGCGAGCCGTACATCCCGACGGGGTTGCGGACCCCGTCATGGCCGTCGACCACGAATCCGCGCGGCAGCATGTGCACGATCTCGCGATCGGACGCCGGCAGGGCCGCCATCCGCGCCGCCTCAATGACGCGATCCACGTCCGCGGTGGAGATCTCGTGGTCGCCGCGGCTGACGGCGATCACCCCACGGGAGTTCGTCGAGGTGATGTGCTCCCCAGAGACTCCTACGTATAGGGCGGAAATCGTGATCCCCGCCATGCGCTCTGCCCGCTCCACGGCCTCCTCGACCGCGCGGGTGGTCGCCTCGATGTCGATGACCACGCCCTTGCGGATGCCCGAGGACGGCGTACTGCCGACGCCGGCGATATGGACCTCGCCCTCTTCGTCGACCTCGCCGACCACCGCGCACACCTTGGTGGTCCCGATGTCCAGTCCGATGACCTGCTGCCTACGCGACATCGCCGCTCCGGACCGCCCCCGGGCGGGTCCTGCCCCGCTCCGGTCTGCAGACTCCCATATCTAGTAGAGCTTGCGTAACTTTTCCCCCATATCTTGTAGCACGATTCCACATTTAGGGTCGGACTCCTCCCTTGGACCCCGCGGGCTCCGGCCGCAGGATGACGCTGCCTGCAAATCGGAGATCCACCGACCGCACGGCCAGAGGACGGCTGCGGATCGCGGCAAGCACCTGCGTGAGGGAGAGCGCGCGCGGCCCGAGCCCTCGTGCCTGGCCCATCAACACCGTAATCCCGTCCGCCGTCGTTACCACCACATCGCCCCCTGCGTTCACGCGCAGCTGGATGCCCCGCGCAATCTCCGGCTGGGGCATCGCCCCGAGCGCGCGCAGCGCGCCCAGCACGCCGGGGGCGGGCACACGATCACCGAGACGCACCCACGGCAGGGTCAGATCATCGATCGTGATGACCGGCAGCGGAGGACGGGAGGCGGTCAGCTCGATCGCCACGCCCCTGTGGTCCAGCGTGAGATACCCGCCACGGTAGGGAAGCGCAGCGTGCGGCACCCGCTCGCTGATGAGGATGTCGACCTGGCCTGCGGGCGAGACGCGGATGCGTGCCGACGCCACCCACGGATGTGTGGTGATGCGGCCGACGGCATCGCGCGCGTCGAGGCGGGACAGGGGTGTCCCCGGCCGCAGGCCGGCGCGGGCGATGATCTCCGATGCGCTCGTGTGGTGGGCTCCCAGCACGGTGATGTCGGAAACGGCAAAGAACGACGACTGCGGGAACGCGGCCGCGGCCAGGAGGAACGCCATGGCGGCGCCAAACCGGAGCAGACGCACCATCGACGTCAGGACGGGCGGCGCAGACTCCGCGGCGACGCCGGAGCCCGCGGACGGGGTGAGGGGATATGCAGCGACGTGTATGCTCGGCATAGGCGCGACGAAAGGTGCGACGAAAGCGCGTCTGGTTGCTAGACCAACTCCCCGACCAGCTTGATCTCGGGGTCCAGCCTCACTCCGAACTTCTCCCCGACCAGCGCATTCACCTTGCGCATCAGGGCGGAGACGTCGGCCGCCGTGGCGTCGCCCGTGTTCACGATGTAGTTGGCGTGGATCTCAGAGACGCGAGCGCCTCCAACCTGCAGGCCTTTGCCGCCGGCCAGATCGATGAGGCGCCCGGCGTGGTCCCCTGGAGGATTGCGGAAGACACAGCCGGAACTCGGCGGCCCGATCGGCTGCGTGGCGTTCCGGTGCGCCAGCCATTCCTCGGTCCGGCGGCGCACCGCGTCGGGATCGCTGCGCTGGAGTTGCAGCGTCGCGTCGGCGACCACAGCCGGTCGCTGCTGCAGAGTGCTGGTGCGGTATGCGTATCCCAGCATAGCGGGGGTCAGGACGTGCTCGCCGTCCGGCATCAGCACACGGGCCGAGATCAGGATCTCCTGCATCGCGTGGCCGTGCGCGCCGGCATTCATCGCCACAGCGCCTCCGACCGAGGCGGGAATCCCCGCGGCGAATTCCAGCCCGGACAGCCCGCGCCCGGCGGCATCGCGCGCCAGGTGCGGCAGTCCTGCGCCCGCTTCTGCGGTCACGCGATCGCCTTCGAACACCACGCGGTCCACGCCCTTGCCGACTTTGACGACGACGCCGCGCACTCCCGCGTCGGCGATCAGCACGTTGCTGCCCTGCCCCAGCACGGTGAACCGCACGTGCTCGGCAAACAGCCAGCGTACGACCGCCCGCAGCTCGTCCAGCGCGCGAGGGAGCACGAGGACGTCCGCGGGCCCGCCGATGCGGAACGAGACGTGCTTGCGGAGCGGCTCCGCCTCCCGTACCTCGCGGCAGAGCCGCTGCAGGGCGCGCACCGTTTCGGGTCCGGTCTGTGATGCCGTCGCCATCGCTTAGCCGGTGCTCCGCATCTTCGCGTTCCCGCGCCGGCGCAGCTCGGCGACGAGTTCGTCGGCCACCTTCCAGATATCCCCCGCGCCCAGGGTCAGCACGAGATCCCCCACGCGCAAGAGGGGGCGCAGGTGCTCGACCACGCTGGCCGGGTTCGCGATGAAGGTCACCGGCCGGTGCGGCCGCACCGCATCGACGATGAGCGCCGCGCTGACCCCCGCAATAGGCGCCTCATCGGCGGGATAGATCTCGGTGATGATGAGCTCGTCGCAATCGGCAAACGCCCCGGCAAAGTGCGTATGCGTCGACCGGGTCCGGGTGAAGCGGTGCGGCTGGAAGATGGCCAGGACGCGCCGGCCGGGCCACGACTCGCGCGCCGCGCGCAGCACCGCGGCCACCTTGATGGGATTGTGGGCGTAGTCGTCCACCACCATGATGCCGTCCACCTCTCCGCGCACGGAAAACCGCCGGCTCACCCCGCGAAAACTCTCCAGGGCCTGCGCCACCGCGGTGAACCCCAGCCCCAGCTCCCCCGCCACGGCGGCGGCAGCCAGCGCGTTGTGCACGTTGTAGCGGCCGGGGACGTTCAGCACGACCGGGCCCAACACCGATCCCGCCCGTCGGAAGACACACCGCGTCCGCGCGCCCTCAAGGGCCTGGATCGCGGCCGAGTACTGCGCAGCCTCGGACAGTCCGTACGTGATTGTGCGCACCGGCACATGGGACACCAGGTCCTGCACGTGGCGGTGGTCCGTGCACATCACGGCAAATCCTTCCCCGGGCAGCGCGTCGAGGAACCGGGTGAACGTCGCGGCCAGGCGATCCACCGTGGGGTAGTAGTCGCGATGATCTGAGATGTCCAGGCTGGTGACGACCGCGGCAGCGGGCCGCACGTACAGCAGCGACCCGTCGGACTCGTCAACCTCGGCCACCACGTACCGTCCTGCTCCGACGCGGACGTTCCCCTCCAGTCCCTCCACGTCGGCGCCGATCAGCGCGGTGGGATCCAGCCCGCCGGCGGCCAGGACGTGCGCCGTCATCGCGGCGGTGGTGGTCTTCCCGTGCGTGCCGACCACCGCGATGCCAAACCCTTCGGTGAGAACCTGTCCCAGCAGCTGGGCGCGGTGATACACCGGCAGACCGCGAGAGCGCGCCGCCGCGATCTCGACGTTCGCGTCGGGAATCGCGCGCGAAGCCACTACCACGTCCGCCCCGGCCACCTGGCCCGCGGCGTGCCCGACAGAAATCGCGGCGCCCAGCGCAGCCAGCCGCCGGGTGGTCTCGGAGGCGTGGAGGTCCGAGCCACTGACGCGATACCCACGCGCCAGCAACAGGTGCGCGAGGGCGCTCATGCCCGCCCCCCCGATCCCGACAAAGTGCACCCGCATCCCGCGATCGATCACAGCGACTCCTGGGATCGTGCCATCGAGAGAATCAACTGCGCGACCTGCGCGGCGGCTTCCGGTTTCCCCATCCGGGCGCTGGCGTCTGCCATCGCCTCCAGACGCGCCTGGTCCGCGCGCAAGCCGCCGACAACGCCTGCCAGCCGGTGCCCGGTGAGCTCACGGTCGAGCACGACGACGGCGGCACCGGCAGATTCCAGCAGCCGCGCGTTGGCCTCCTGGTGACCCGCCGCGGCGTGCGGGTACGGCACCGCAATCGCCGGAACGCCGTTGGCGGTGACTTCGGCCAGTGTGCTGGCGCCGGCCCGGCAGATGACCAGATCCGCGCAGGCATAGGCATCGGCCATCTGGTCGATGTACGGCACCGCGACGTACCGCAGCGACGAGGGCAGCGTCCGCAGGCGCGTCCGCACCCACTCCTCATGATCTTTCCCCGTTTGATGCAGGATCTGGACGTCCGCGCTCCGCTCGATCAGCGCGGCCATCTCCAGCACCGCGCCATTGAGGCTGCGGGCCCCCTGGCTGCCCCCCAGGACCAGGATGGTCAACCGCCGGTCCAGCAGCCCGAACGCGTGGCGTCCCCGCGCGCGGTCACCCCGCAGCGCAGCCGCGCGCACCGGGACACCGGTTACCGCCACGTTCCGTGCAAAGCTGCCGGCGGCGCGTTCATGCGGCACGGAGACGGCGCGGGCCCACCGGCCCAGGATCCGGTTCGCGGCGCCGGGATACAGGTTCTGCTCCTGGACGATCAATGGAATTCCGAGCAGGGCGGCGGCCGCCCCGACCGGCGCTGCGGCATATCCGCCGGTCGCCACTACTACCCCCGGCCGCCACCGGCGAAGCAGCGGAATCGCCTGCGCGGTGCCGAGCGCGGTCAGCAGCGCGGCCCACGGGAGCGCCCAGGACAGCCGCCGCGGCCACGGGCCTGCGGTCACCTGCTGATAGGGCCACCCGGCCCCTGACACGATGCGCCGTTCCAGTCCGGTTCCGCCGATAAATAACACCTCGGTGTGCGGGCGGGCGGCCGTGAGCGCTTCGGCGATGGCCAACCCGGGATAGACATGACCGCCTGTGCCGCCCCCCGTGATCACGACGCGCACCACGGGCACCAACTACCGGGAACCCGGGAGCAGGGGAACGCGGAAACGCGAGGGGATACTCGC
Source organism: bacterium (assembly GCA_044868695.1). Taxonomy (GTDB): domain Bacteria; phylum Sysuimicrobiota; class Sysuimicrobiia; order Sysuimicrobiales; family Kaftiobacteriaceae; genus JBIOWP01. The sequence continues at coordinate 24,179 of JBIOWP010000087.1, read as the reverse complement.
CTTCATCGCAATCCCGCGTTCCCCCGTTCCCGCGATCCCGCGTTTTCGCTGTACTGCGAAATGTTCAGCACGACCCCCACCCCAATCATCGCAAACACCAGCGATGACCCGCCGAAACTGACGAAGGGGAGCGGGACGCCGGTAATCGGCAGCACGCCGGTGGCAACACCGATGTTGATGATCGCCTGCAGGATGATCATCAGCGTGATGCCGCCGGCCGCCAGGCTGGCGTACCGGTCCGGTGCCTCCCGGGCAATGCGGAAGCCCCGCACGGCCAGAACGCCGAAGAGCGCCAGCAGGACCACGCCGCCGACCAGGCCCAGTTCCTCACCGAGAATGGCGAAGATGAAGTCGGTGTGGCGCTCGGGGAGATAGAAGAACTTCTGCCGGCTTTCCCCCAACCCGAGCCCGAACACGCCGCCGGACCCCAGCGCCAGCAGCGACTGGATGATGTGAAACCCCGCCCCCTGCGGATCGCGCCATGGGTCCAGGAACGCCATGATCCGCTGCCGGCGATATTCCTCGCCCAGCACGGCGATGGTGAGCAGCGGCACGCTGGCAATGCCCAGCCCGGCCAGGTGAGTGAGCCGGAGTCCTCCGATGAACAGGAGGCCGACGGCCAGCAGCCCGACCAGGAGGGCGGTGCCCATGTCCGGCTGCACCAGGATAAGCCCCGACATCAGCGCGGTCACGAGCAGCGGCGGCCCGATCGTGCGAAGCTCCTCATGCCCACCGCCGCGGTTCGCGAGAAAATTCGCCAGATAGAGGGCCAGCGCGAGCTTGGCGCCTTCGGCCGGTTGGAACGAGAACGGACCGCCCAGCGCGATCCAGCGCCGCGCCCCGCCGGCCACCCGGCCGATGCCGGGTACCAGAACCAGGGCCAGCGAGGCCACGGCCAGGAAGAGAAGGAGGGGCGTAAATCTCCGCAGGCCGGCATAGTGAATGCGCTGGGTGATGAGCAGCGCGGCCATGCCCAGGCCGGCCCACAGGACCTGCCGCTTGAAGAAGAAGGCGCTGTCGCCGTAGCGGTCGTGCGCGACGATCGCGCTGGCACTGTACACCATGACCACGCCGATCGCCACCAGCGCGACCACGGTGAAGAACAGCCAGGCGTCCGGAGCCCGCTTCGGCACGAGGCTCATCGTCCGATGGTCCCCATCTTCCCGCTGGGCCCGGCGGCGGCCTGCCGGACGAGTTCGACGAATCGGTCCCCGCGTTCGCGATAGTCGCGGAACTGGTCGAAACTCTCGCAGGCGGGCGACAGGACCACTGCCTCACCCGGCCGCGCGATCCGCATGGCCTCTGCGACGGCGTGCTCGAGCGTCCCGACCGCCACGACCGGCAGACCCCGCAGCGCCTCAGACAGCTGCGGCGCGGTCGCCCCGATGAGGAGCACGGCCCGGACGGGCGATCCCACCAGGGCGCTGCGCAGGGGGCCAAAGTCTTCGGCCGTGGCGTTGGGGCGCGCGCCGCCGGCGATCAGCACGAAGGGACGATCCATGCTGGCGACCGCCGCCGCCGCGGCCGCCGGGTTGGTGGCCAGCGAGTCCTCATAGTACCGCACGCCCCCGGCATCCGTGACCAAGCGGAAGCGGTACGGGAGACCCCGGAACTCGGCCAGGACCTCGGCCAGCGCCGGCACCGAGGCGCCGCCCAGCGCCGCGGCCAGGCAAGCCGCCAGCGCGTTTTCGACGACATGGGCGCCTGGCAACTGCACAATCCCCAGCGGGACCCGTTGCTGCAGACGCCCGCGGGCGATCACCAGCTCATCTCCATCAACAAAGGCGCCGTCAGACACCGCCCGGGTGCGGCTGAACAGGTAGGGATGCCTGCAGCCGGTCGCCATCGCGGCGGTGTAGGGGTTGTCGGCATTCAGCACCGCCAGGTCGTCGGCCCCCTGATGGCGGAACACGGTCCGTTTGACCTCGACGTAGGCGTCCATCGTGCCATGGTCGTCGAGGTGGTGCGGCGCGATGTTAGTGATCACGCCGATGTGCGGGCTGTAGGGAAGGTCGACCAGCTGCCTGTTGCTGAGCTCCAGCACCAGCCAGTCGCGGGGCCGGATCTCGTCCACGTAGTACAGCATGGGGACGTGCGACCGGTCGTTGCCGGAAAAGAATGCGCGCGTGCCCGAGCGCACCAGCATCTGATGAATGAGATGCGCGACGGTGAACTTGCCGTTGGTCCCGGTCACCCCGATGACAGGACACGGGCTGGTCTCGAAAAAGAGGTGCGTCATAGAGGAAAACGCCACCCCCCGATCCTTCAATGCGCGCAGCGGCGCATTCTCCCGATGCCGGAACCATGCCTGCGGAACAAACACGATCTCGGCCTGCCCGATGCCTTCCAGGTACCGATCGCCCCACCGGATGGTCATCGGGACCGCCAGCAATCGGCGGGCGGCGTCTGCGCGATCGCCATCGGGGAGCCATTGGTGCGTGCGCGCGAACTCACCGGCAAACTCCTCCGGGGTCCGCAGTTCGTGCGCCGTGATTCCGGTGACGCCGCGGGCGGCGAGAAAGTCCACGACGGAGGCGCCCTCGGTCCCCGCGAGCCCGACGACGTGGATGCGCTTCCCGTTCAGCTTGCGAACCACTTCGTGGACACGGCTCATGGCACCACCGTGATGCCCACCAGCGCCGCAAAGACCGCGATCAGCCAGAAGCGGGTGACGATCTGGGTCTCGGTCCACCCCGAGAGCTCAAAGTGGTGGTGCAGCGGACTCATCCGGAACAGCCGCCGTCCTCCGGTCCACTTGAAGTAGGCGACCTGCAAGAGGACCGAGCCCGCCTCCAGCACGAAGACGAGGCCCACAATCCCCAGGATGAATTCGGTCTTGGTGATGATCGCCACGGCGGCGAGCCCGGCGCCGAGCGCGTTGCTGCCCACGTCGCCCATGATGACCGAGGCGGGGTGGGCGTTGAACCACAGAAACCCGAGGCAGGCACCGGTGAGCGCGGCGCACAGGACCGCGAGCTCGCCCCGGCCGGCGGTCAGCGCGATGGCCACGTACCCGCCCGCCGCGATGGCGACGGCCCCCGCGGCCAGCCCGTCGAGTCCGTCGGTCTCGTTCACGGCGTTGACGACGCCCACGACGTAGAGGATGGCGAAGAGCACGTATCCCCATCCGAGATCCCACTCCCCGAGCCACGGCACGCGCACCGACGTCCCGAGTTCCGGGCGCCGTGCCGCATAGAACGCCACCAGCGCGGCAAGCAGGAGCTGCGCGGCCAGGCGTTCCCGCGCTCGAAGTCCGAGGTTCCGCTGGCGGCGGATCTTCAGCAGATCATCGAGTCCTCCCACGAGACCATATCCAAGCATCACCATGGCGGTAAACGCCACGCCGGGCGCCAGCCGCCGCAGCGCGACCGCGCCGGCGAGAAGCGCTGCCAGGAGGATGAAGATCCCGCCCATCGTCGGCGTGCCGGCCTTGGCCTGATGGCGCGCCGGAGCTTCTTCGCGGATCGCCTGCTGGACCCGCAGTCGCCGCAGACGCGGAATTCCCCACCGGCCCAGCCCCACGCTCAGCACCGCCGCCAGCGCCGCGGCGCCGACGATGCGCTCGATCATCGGGAATGCCCCTGCGGGTTGGGCGCGGGAGGCTCTGCGATCGCGGCAACGACCCGCTCCATTTCCATCGCGCGCGACCCCTTCACCAGCACGACGTCCCCGGTCCGCAGGATCTGCTTCAGCAGCTCAACGGCCGAGCGCGCGTCGGGGACGTGGTGGACATCGGCGTTCCCTTTGACGCCGCGGGCCCCCCGGGCCAGAGCAGCCGCGTCGTCGGCTCCCACCGCGACCAGGACGGCGGCAACCTCTGCCGCCTGCGCGCCCATGCCGTCGTGCATCGCGCGCGAGTCCGCGCCGAGTTCTTTCATCTCTCCCAGCACGGCCACCCGCCGGCGCATTCCCGCGGCTCCTCGCAGGACGTCTAGGGCGGCCACGAGCGAGGCGGGGCTCGCATTGTAGGCGTCGTTGATAATCAACAAGTCACCGGCGCGCACCGGCTGCAGCCGCATCTTCGGCACCTCGAACTGCGCGAGCCCGCCCGCCGCCGCCGGCAGATCGAGCCCGGCCGCAAGACCGACCGCCACCGCCGCGAGCGCGTTGCGAACGTTGTGACGCCCCCATGCCGGCAGTATCGCCGCGGCCTGCATCTTCCGGTGGCCGGCCGTAAAGCGCATCCCGGACGGCGTAAACTGCACGTCCCGGGTCCAGACGTCGGGCGCGCCATCGAGGCCATACGTCATGACGCGCGCGCGTGCGCGCGATGAGAGGGCGTTCACGCGCCGATCATCCCCATTGAGCACCGCCACGCCGTCCGGGGGCAACCCTTCGACAAGTTCCCCCTTGGCGCGGGCCACGTTCTCGATGCTCCCGAGCAGTTCAAGGTGCGACTCCCCAATGGTCGTGACCACGCCGATGCGGGGCCGGGCGATCTCCACGAGCGAGGCGATCTGCCCCAGGCCGCGCATGGCCATTTCGATCACGGCGAACTGATCCTCGGGGCCCAGCGCAAGGATCGTGAGCGGCACTCCGACTTCCGCATTCCAGTCATCCCGGGTACGGACCACGCGAAACCGCGTGGCCAGGACGGCGGCGCACATGCCCGTGACCGTCGTCTTACCGACGCTTCCCGTGACGCCCACGACGGTGGCCGGAAGGGTCGAACGATACGCGGCGGCGACGTGTCCGAGCGCCCTCAGGGTGTCCTCGACGAGGACGACCGCCGCCCCGTTGGGCACCGCGACCGGATGAGCAGACAGCGACACGGCGGCCCCCTTCGCAAAGGCGTCCCCAATGAACCGGTGACCATCCGTCCTCGGGCCGCGGAGCGGAATGAAGAGATCCCCGGGGCGCAGCGTGCGCGTATCCGTGCTGACGCCCGTCACAACGGGCTCAGGGCTCCGGGCTCCGGGCGTCGAGGCGATGACGCCTCCCGTTGCCCTGACGATCTCTGTGAGGGTGAACCTCATTGGTGCCTTTCCGTCGGCGAGCGGTGCCCGGCGCCCGATGCCCGTAAGGTTCGCAGCGCTTCCCGTGCCACCACCCGATCATCGAACAGGTGCTTCACGCCCTTGATCTCCTGATAGGGTTCGTGCCCTTTGCCGGCGATGACCACGACGTCGCCCGGCCGTGCGAGTTCGATCGCCCGGTAGATCGCCTTCCGCCGATCCGGCTCCACCTCGACGCGTGCTCTGGTCCCTGGTCCCCGGTCCCTGGTCCCAGCGAGGATTTCCTCAATGATCGCCACAGGCGGTTCACTGCGTGGGTTGTCAGAGGTCACAATCGCGACATCCGCCGTGTGCACGGCGATCCGGCCCATCACCGGTCGTTTGGTCCGATCCCGGTCCCCGCCGCACCCGAAGACCACCAGCGTGCGGCCCGCGGCAAAATCTTTGACCGCCTGCAGCACATTCAGCAGTCCATCGGGTGTGTGCGCGTAGTCAACGATGACCCCGAACGGCTGCCCCTCGTGCAGCGCCTCAAACCGGCCCGGCACGCCCTCGAACTCCCGCAGCGCCTGCTCGATCGCGTCGAAGGACACGCCCAATGCGCGCGCGGTGGCGGCTGCGGCGAGCGCATTGTACACGTTGAACCGTCCATGCAGCCGCGACCGGAGCCTGCGCCGTTCGCGCTCCGCGACCGCGGTAAACTCCACGCCTCCCAGATGCAGCGCGATCTCCTCGGCGCGCAGGTCGGCGTCGGCGGCCGTTCCATAGGTGACGACGCGCGCACGGCTGGCGGCTGCCATGACCGCCCCGCTGGCGTCATCGATGTTGACCACCGACACGCCGTCAGGGTCGACCATCTCAAAGAGCGTGCGCTTCGCCGCCCGGTACGCGTCCAGGGTCTGGTGAAAATCCAGATGGTCTTGTGTGAGGTTGGTGAAGACGGCGCCGCGAAACCGGCAGCCAGCGACACGGTGGAGGACCAGGGCGTGGGACGCGACTTCCATGACGGCGTCGCGGACGCCGCCGTCGGCCATCTCGCGCAGGATGCGCTGCAGGTCCGCCGCTTCAGGGGTCGTGCGTTCCAGCGTCGTTGTCAGCGGACCAAGTTTCACACCCATCGTGCCAATGATCCCGGCGTTCCGGCCGGCGCGGGCCAGCATCGCCTCCAGCAGGTACGCGGTGGTGCCCTTGCCGTTTGTCCCGGTCACGCCGATCAGGATCATCTCGCGGGACGGGTGCCGGAAGAACGCGCAGCTGAGCAGCGCGAGGGCCTGGCGCGAGTCGGGCACGATCACCTGCGCTACCCCCGCAGGCGCTGCGACGGGGTGCTCCACCACGACCCCGGCGGCGCCGCGGGCAACCGCCTCGCCCACGAAGGCGTGTCCGTCGGCCTGCCGCCCGCGGATGGCAACGAAGAGCGCGCCCGGGCGGACCGCCGCCGAATGATACACGACGGCAGACACCGGCCGCCCAGGCGTACCGGTCACCTGGGCGGAGGGCAGATCGCGCAGGAGCGCGTCCAGGGTCATCATCGGGTGATCCCCAGGCCATTATACGGTCAGTGCGCGGCAGGCGGCACGCGCAGGTACCAGAGCACCTGAGAGGCGATCTGCCGGAAGACCGGCGCCGCCACCTCACCGCCGGAGTAGGCGCCCCGGGGCTCGTCCAGTACCACCAGCGCGGCCAGCCGCGGGTTGGGCACCGGGACGATCCCGAGAAACGACGCAACGTATCGGGACGGGTCGTAGCCTCCGGTGGCCGCGGGCTTCTGGGCCGTCGCCGTCTTGCCGGCCGTCACGTAGCCCTCGATGCGTGCGAGGGACCCCGTGCCGCGCTCGGTCGCGCCGACCATCATCTGCAGCACGTCGCGCGCGGTCTCGGGACGCACGACACGGCGCAGCGGCACACGCCCGACGACGTTCACCAACCGGCCCGCGCGGTCGCGCACCGCGCGGACGACGTAAGGACGGAGCATGGTCCCGTCGTTGACCAGGACGGTCGAGGCGGTCAGCATCTGCAGGGCCGTTGCCGAGACGCCTTGCCCGAACGAGATCGTCTGCAGGCCAGGCCCCAGCCAGGCGGTTGGGGGCGGCACGATGCCGGACGACTCGCCCGGCAGATCGATCCCGACCGGCTTGCCGAACCCGAACGCGCGTATATAGTGGTAGAATCTCGCCTTGCCCAGCCGGGTTCCGACCTGCGCGGCCCCCACGTTGCAGGAATTCCGGACAATACCCGCCATCGTCTGCCACCCGTGCGCGCGCTCGCTGGCATCGCGGATGGTGTGGCCGCCCGGGACGTGGAGCGAGCCCGAGCAGTAGAACAGTTCCTTCGTCTGCACCGCGCCTGAATCCACGGCCGCGGCCATCAGAACAATCTTGAACGTCGACCCCGGCTCATACGTCTCGGACACCGGCCGGTTCAACCAGCGGGAGGGGCTGGCCCGCGGCCCGGTGTTGGGGTCAAAGGCCGGCACCGACGCCATGGCGAGAATCTCTCCGGTGGTAGGATCCATGACCAGCGCCCAGCCGCCTTTTGCCCCGCTGCGCTCGACCGCGGCGATGAGCTCACGCTCGGTGATGTGCTGAATGACTTGGTCAACCGTCAGCAGGACGTCTTGACCGTCCGCAGCGGACGACGTGACCTGCTGGGTCTCGACCATCACCCGACCCAACCCGTCCCGCGAGGCCACGGCCCGGCCGGCGGTGCCCCGCAGCACTGTGTCATACGCGAGCTCGACGCCGGCGAGTCCCTGGTTGTCGATCCCGGCAAACCCGAGCAGCTGCGCGGCCAGGGTGCCGTTGGGATAGGCGCGCTTGTCTTCGGTGATGAATCCGATCTGATCGTCCAGCCCGAGTGCGCGGATCCGCGCCGCCAGTGCCGGACTGGCTTTGCGGGCCAGCCAGGCGAAATGCCGCCCGGCGCGCACGCGCTGCTCAACGTCCGAGACCCGCTGACCCAGCACGGGGGCCACCCGCGCCGCAAACGCGCGAGGCCGGGGGATGGCGCTCGGGACCGCATAGATGGACGGCGCCTCAATGTTGACGGCCAGCGGCCGGCCCCGGCGGTCGAGAATCCGCCCGCGGCGGGGGTCCAGGGCAATCGTCTCCAGCTGCTGACGCTGGGCCAGCTGCTGGAACCGTCCGCCCTCCACGACCTGGAGCTGGCCCAGCCGCGCCGCCAGTCCGGTCAGCGCGATCAGCATCACGGCCGTCATCATCGAGACGCGGCGGCGGATGAGCACCCGATGTTCGGCGATGAGATCTGACGGCAGCCTGGCGCGATGGATCGAGGGGCGGACGGCGCGGGCAAAGGACCTGCGGAAGGATCGCTTTATGGAGTTACGATGCGGGCGCGGGACGCGCAGCGACCGGCGCACTCCCACTCACTGCGGCGGCTCGCCGGCGGCCGCCTCGCTGCGGACGAACCATGCCGCCAGACGGTCCATGAGGGTGGGCGCCGGTACATCCGCCACGGCGACCGCGGGGGGCATGATCGGCAGCGCCGCCACCTGCTGCGGCCGCGGCGTCACCATGCCGAGGTCGGCCGTGGCAAGACGCTCAATACGGTCGGGCGCGCGCAGCGTTGTCGCCTGGGCGACCAGCCGGGCATTCTCAGCCTGGAGCGCGCCGATCTGCCGGCGGAGCTCCAGGATGGCGTAGCCCGTGCGAGCCGCTTCGGTGCGCTGCGAGACCAGCATGACGGCCGGCAACACCGCGATGATGGCGATCCCGACTATCGACGAGAGCGGTCGCCGGCGGGCGCGGTGCCGCACCGGGTCGCCCTCTCCTGCCGGGCGATCCGGAAACAGCACCGGGTAGCTTCGTGATCGCGGTGCCAGCGCCAGCATCACGCTACTCCCACGTTGCACTCATCATGACCTGCCGCCCTCGTCTCGTACGTGTTGACGTCTGTTCGTGCTGGGGCAGGACACCGGGCGTCGGTTGCCGGAGGTGCTCGGATGCTGCGGAGGGGATCTTCGGGGTGTGTGTGAAGGTTCGAAGGCCGACCCCGGCGTCCCAGCCCCAACGCGCTATTCGGTTGAAACGTTGGACCGTTGGAACGTTGGAAGCGAACCTCCTTTTCTGGCGACTTTCTATGGTTCGTCGCTTCAACGTTTCAACGTACTAACGATGTTTCGTCTGCCACCCGCTCGGCGACCCGGAGCTTCGCACTCCGCGCGCGCGGGTTTCGTGCCACTTCCGCGGGGGTCGGCGTGACCGGCTTTTTCGTCAGAACGCGCAGCCACCGCTTCCCCCCACATCTGCAGGCGGAGGACCCGGGAGCACAGGTGCACCCACGGGAGAGGCGCAGGAAGGTGTGTTTGATGGTTCGGTCCTCCAGGGAGTGGAAGGTAATGGCGCAGAGTCGACCCGACTCCCGGAGTGCCTCCGCCGCATCTGGTATCGCATTGTCAAGGTTCGTCAATTCGTCGTTGACGGCAATCCGCAGTGCCTGAAACGTCCTGGTTGCCGGATCGATCGCCCGCGGCCACGCCCGCCGTGGGATCGCGCGGCGGATCACGTCCGCCAGCTCCTCCGTGCTCCGCAGCGGCCGCGCCTGGACGATCGCCCGGGCGATCCGCCGCGACCACCGCTCCTCGCCGAACCGCCAGATCAGATCGGCGAGATCTCGCTCGCGCGCCCCGTTGACCAGGTCCGCCGCGGTTACCCGCTGCCGCCGGTCCATCCGCATGTCCAGCGGTCCCGCCGCGGCGAACGAGAACCCGCGCTCGGGACTGCCGAACTGCATAGTCGAGGCCCCGAGGTCGAACACGACGCCGTCCACACGGTCGAGGCCCAGGGACGCGAGCACCGTCTTGATCGCCGCGAAGTTCTCGCGGATGAGCGTGACGGCCTCACCAAACCGCGCCAGCCGGCGGGACGCCAGCTCCAGTGCCTGGTCGTCCCAATCGATCCCGATCAGTCGTCCGCCGGGGCCGATCCGCTCCGCGATCGCCTCGGCGTGCCCCCCTGCTCCGACAGTGGCATCCACATACACCCCGCCGGGCCGGGGAGCCAGCCACATCAACGTTTCCGCACGCAGGACTGGTTCGTGCTCGATTACAGGCTCAAGTCCTTCAACTCAGCCGCGATAGACGGCGCCTCGGTCTGCACTCTCGCGATATATCGCTGCCAGTTCGCCAGGCCCCAGATCTCCAGCCGGCTGCCCACGCCGACGACCACGGCTTCCCGCTCGATCTTCGCGTACTCACGGAGGTGCGCCGGGATCATCATCCGGCCCTGCCGGTCGACTTCGATGTCTTCCGCGCTGGCCAGCACGAACCGCACGAAATCGCGCCGGCTGACCGAGAGGCCCCGCAGCTTCTTCTCGTTCTTCGCCCACTCCGCTGGGGCGTACACCGCGACGCACTCATCGAGTCCGCGCGCGACCACGACCCTGCCGCCCAGGGCGGCGCGGAATGGCGGTGGCAACACGATCCGTCCCTTTTCGTCCAGGGAATAATGGTGCTCGCCTCTGAACAAGCTCCCCACCGTTTCCCACTTTGTGACCCATCTATTCCACCCGTACCCCCCAACTCCTCCTCTCAGACCTCAAATCCCCAGGTTTTTCGCAGAAATTCGAAGACCCCCACATGGGGGGCCACCGCAGCACCTCGACCACCAGATTTTGCGGTTTGCGGGTGGTCAGGCCGGCCGGGCAAACCACGCGTGCAGCCGGGCGCCCTCGAACTCCACCTTCTGCTCGTGCGCGTCGGCGCTTGGAGGAACCACACGGACGTCCGGTGCGCCCGCGGCGAAGAAGTTGCCCGCGACCGTGGCGGCCGACTTACCATCCACCTCGATGAAGCAGTACCCGTGACCGTCAAACGCCGCCTGGACGCTCTGCCCCGCGACCTCCGCCGCGATCTGTGCGGCCACCACCTTTGCCTGTGCCTCCGCGAACACGCCGGCTTTGGGCAGCATCATGCCGTTGGCCAGCGGGATCTCCACCACATCGCCGATCGCGAAGACTCCGTCCACAGTGGTTCGCAGCGTCACCGGATCCACGGAGATCCACTCTCCGCGCAGCGCCAGACCGCACTCGCGGACCGGCGCAGGAGGCCGGTGCGGCGGCACACCGATCAGCAGATCGGCCTGTGTCGTGCCTCCGTCGGCGACGAGGGTGCTCCCCTCGACCCGGACAGTCTTGCGATTCGCCGCAAAGGCGATCCCTCTGGCCGCGAGGTATCCTTCCACCTGGGCGCATCCGGCCGGGCCGACCACCGGCAGGGACATCGGCTGCGGCGTGGACGTCAGAAGCTCGATGCCCTCGCGCAGCCCGCGCCGGCGGAATAGATCGTCCAGCAGCAGCGCCGCCTCGAACGGCGCCGGCGGACACTTGTAGGGACCGCCCAGCACGGCGACGAGGACGCGCCCTTCACGAAAGCCGCGGACGCGGGACGCGAGCCGCTCGACGTCGTCGGGATCGTACAGGTTGAACGCGCCGGGTCCAAAACCGGGGACCAAGTCGGGCCTCGGGTCCGCGCCGAGCGCGATGATCAAGTAGTCGAACGAGACGCGCTCGGCGCCGGTGCGCACCGTGCGCGACCGCAGATCGATCGCCGTCACCGCCGCCGTGCGCAGCTCGACGTCCTTCGCGCGCAGCGCGCTCAGCGGACGCGTACCTTCAGCTCGCGTCCCCCTGCCGACGAGCATCCACAACTTTCGCAGCCCCATGAGGAAGGTGCCGCCCCGGTCGATCAGGGTCACCTGATGCTCGGCGGGCAGCATCCGGCGCAGCTCGAGGGCGGCCGTGATGCCCCCGAACCCGCCGCCCAGGATCACGATCCGCCTGGCCGCCATGCGCACCTCCCTAGAACGAAATCTCCTGGCCCATCCCTTTCTCCCGAGCCCGAGCATACACGAAGTGCGCCGCCGCCACGTCTTCTACGGCCATCCCCAGCGACTTGAACAGCGTCACGTCGGACTCCGTCTGCCGCCCGCGGACCGTGCCGGCCAGGACCTCGCCGATTTCCGCGAGAATGTGATCGGGAGCGATCGCCCTCTCTTTGATGGCCAGCAGCACGTCGCCCGACTCTGCCAGCGCGCCGGCCCTGGAGTCCACAAAGATTCGTGCCCGCCGTACCGCTTCCGTGTCGAGCTCGCGCCAGTCGGGCCGCGGCGCGCCCACCGCGGTGACGTGCGCGCCCTCATCGATCCATTCGCCGCGGAGCACGGGAGTCGCCGACGACGTTGCGGTAACGATGAGATCTGCGCCGCGGACGGCCGCCTCCGCCGTCGCGCACACGGCGATGGGCAGCCCGACGCGGGACTGCATCTCCGCGGCCAGCCTGTGCGCACCGGCCGCCGTCCTGGACCAGACCCGGACAGCGCGCAGCGATTTGACCAACCGTATGGCTTCAAGGTGGCTGCGCGCCTGAACGCCGGCCCCGAGCAGCGCCAGCGTGTGGGCGTCCGGACGCGCCAGCACCCGGGCGGCAGCGGCCGACGTCGCCGCCGTGCGGACTTCCGTGATCAGCCGGCCGTCCAGCAGCGCGAGGAGCTCCCCGGTGGCGGCGTCCCAGAGCAGCACCACCGCCTGGTGCGTCGGCAGGTCGTGCGCGGCGTTCCGCGGGTAGAACGTCACTGCCTTGGCGCCGACGGCTCCCGCCGTCTTGAGGTAGGCCGGCATCAACCCCAGATATCCGGCGTGGGGCTCGACCAGCACGGCCTGCCGGACCGGCTGCACCACGTCCCCCGCCGAGAAGGCGCGTAGGGCGCCGGCCATCAGCTCGATGGCGTCGTGCATCGGCAGCAGCGCGCGCACATCCGACTCACGCAGCAGCAGCGCCATGCGCTCCCATTCGCCGGAGAGGCACACGTCCCTCGTGAAGGAAAACCTGCGCGCGCGGCGGATACTCCGGTAACGTGCAGCGCCGCTTGAACCTGATCGTCCTGGCGCACCTGTGGGCCCTGGCGCCGCTGGCGCTCCTCTGGTTCCTCGCCCCACAGTGGCGCGGCGGCAGCACGCCGGCCGCAGTGCGAGAGCTCACCTTCCTCGCCGCTCTGTGCGCCCTCTACCTGATCGCCCGCACCTGGCTGGCGCTGACCGGCCGGCTGCCGGCACTCCGCCCGCTGTGGCCGTTCGTCGACGTCGTTCTCATCACCGTGGGCCTGGTCTTGGTCCGCAATCCCAACGACGCGCTGTTTGCGCTGTACTTCATCCCCCTGGTCTCTGCCGTCGCGACGCTCGGCACGGCCCAGACCTTCGGCCTGACTGGCGCGGCGGCGGCCGGGTACCTGCTGGTGATTCAGCTCTCCGGCGAGCTATGGAGCGTGCGGACGCTCTTCCGGATCGCCATCATCGCCGTGATGGCCTCGCTGTACGGCTGGGTGATCAAGACCGTGAGCCTCTTCGAGCGGGCCGCGGAGCGGGCCGAGTACCAGGCGCAGCTGGCGCGGGAAATCCACGACGGCGTGCAGCACCTCCTCGTCACCCTGGGCCTGCGCCTGGAGCTGGCGTCACGCCTGCTGACTGAAGCGCCACAGCGCGCGGAGCAGATCCTGGCCGCAGAACGGGAGACCGCGCGGCGGGCGATGGATGAGCTCCGCTACCTTGTGCGGCGGCTCCGATCGGTGCCTCAGGCCGACCTGGCGACGGCGCTGCGGACCCAGATCGTCGCGGTGGCGGAGCGATGGCCGTTTGATCTCGACGTCGTCGCCGCCCCGACGATCCCCCGGCTGACCCCGGCCGCGGAGCACGCGGTCGTGCGTGTCATCCAGGAGTGCCTCACGAACGTGGCCCGGCATGCGCAGGCACGGCACGTCGAAGTCCGCGTGGAGACCAGTGACCAGACTCTCCGCTGCTCGGTGCGAGACGACGGCAGCGGCTTCGATCCGGCGCTGGTGGACGGCGGCGGGCTGGCCGGCCTCCGGGAACGCGTGGCCGCGGCGGGCGGAACGATCGACATTCACTCACGCCCGGGCCAGGGCACGACGGTCAGCGCGACATTTCCAGTGCCGCAAGAATCGGCATGGACAAGATCCGCGTCCTGATCGCAGACGACGAAGGGATCCTGCGGAGCACGCTGGCGGAGCTCTTGGGGCGCGAGTCCGACCTGGAGATCGTGGCGACCGCCGGGGATGGCCGCGACGCGCTCATCGAGTCTCTGGGCCGCCGGCCCGATGTGGTGCTCACCGACCTGCAGATGCCGCGCATGAACGGCATCGAGCTGACGCGGGAGATCCGCGGGCAGCTGCCGCACACCGCGGTGGTCATCCTCACCGCCTACGACGACGACGACCACCTCTTCGCGGCCCTCAAGGCCGGCGCCCTGGGGTACGTGCTCAAAGATGCGTCGCTAGAGCAGATCGCCGGCGCCATCCGCGCCGCCCGCGGCGGAGAGGGCTTCCTCTCCGCCGCGCTGGTGGCGCGCGTGGTCCGCGAGTTCACCCGCATCGACGCCATGGCCCGCGGGCAGCGCACGCTGTTCGCGCAGCTCACCCGCAGGGAAACCGAGGTTCTCGAACTGCTGGCCAGCGGCCTGCGCAACCGCCAGATCGCGCAGCGGCTGACGCTGTCGGAGAAGACCGTCCGCAACCACATCAGCACGATTCTCGGCAAGCTCCACGCCAATGACCGCACCGAAGCCGCCCTCATCGCGGCACGGCACGGCCTGGGGCAGGCACCGGCCGGCGGAGGCGAACCGCCCGAGCCGTAGCCACAGGGGTCCGTCCCGAACAACCGGGACGCAGCGGCGTGGAGGTCAGGACTCCTGTCCGATGGCAGCTCCCCGCCGGATCCCTATGCTGAACGTGCGGGCGCGGCCCGGCTGAAGGGCCGGCGGTTTCCCGCCGCGAAGAGTCGGGGGCTGTTGCCACACCAAGGGGGGTGGGGCGTGGTGGAAACCTTGCGTGATCTGTTTGAGCATGTGGTTGGTACGAATCCCGGGAACCGGGTATTGATGCGGGCCCGCGCCGGGGGCGGATGGCGGACACTCACGGTGGGGGAGTTCGCCTCGCAGACGCGGCGGACGGCAGCGCGCCTCGCGCAGGCAGGAGTCGGCTCCGGCGATCGCGTGGCGCTATTCAGCGAGAACCGCCCCGAATGGCACGCGGTTGACTTCGCGTGCCAC
Organism: bacterium; assembly: GCA_044868695.1. Classification (GTDB taxonomy): domain Bacteria; phylum Sysuimicrobiota; class Sysuimicrobiia; order Sysuimicrobiales; family Kaftiobacteriaceae; genus JBIOWP01. The sequence goes on along the minus strand of JBIOWP010000087.1, from coordinate 9,146 downwards.
CTGCTGGGCGCGGTCATGGTGCCGCTCTACCCCACGCTGCCGGCCAATCAGGTGCAGTACATCGTGGCCGACTGCGGCACCAAGGTCCTGCTGGTCTCGGGCAAGGAACGGGCCCGGACCGCCCTGCAGGCCACCGGCGGGATTCCCGGCGTGCGCGTCATCGGCCTGGACCCGGGTCTGGCCGAGGGGGTGCCGGGACTCGAGATGCTCCCGCTGCCGGCGCAGCCGCCCGCATCGCCGCCGCTGCTCGACACGACGCTGGCCAGCATCATCTACACCTCCGGCACGACCGGAGAGCCCAAAGGCGTCATGCTGTGTCACCGCAACTTCGTCTCGCAGGTGAAAGCACTCCGGCCGCTCTATCCGATCTTTTCCACGGATGAGGTCATCTCGTTTCTTCCGCTGTGCCATGTCTACGAGCGCATCCTGGACTACCTCTTCCTCTACTGCGGCTGCCAGATGGCCTACGTCCCCGCGCCGGAAAAGGTCGTCGAGTACATTACGGATGTCAAGCCGACGATCATGGGATCGTTTCCGGGGTTGTACGAAAAGGCCTACGTGCGGATTGTCTCCCGCGTCCAGCATGAGGGCGGCCTGAAGGCGCGGCTATTCGCGTGGGCGCTGCGGGTGGGGCGAAGGGCGCGCGAAGCCGTGTGGCAGGGGCGGCGGCCGGGGATTCTCACGCAGCTGCAATACGCGATTGCCAAGAAGGTGGTCTTTTCCAAAGTCCTGGTGCGGTTCGGCGGCCGGCTCAAGTTCACCGTATCCGGCGGGGCGCCGCTGGCCCGGGAGATCGCCGAGTTCTTCGACATCCTTGGGCTGCCGATTCTCAACGGCTACGGATTGACCGAGAGCTCGCCGGTCATCGCGGTCAACCGGCTCGAGACCAACCGCCTGGGCTCGGTGGGACCGGCGGCCCCGGGAGTGGAGATCCGGATTGCCGACGACGGAGAAATCCTGGCCCGGGGCCCCAACATCATGCTGGGGTACTGGAACAAGCCGGAGGCCACCCGCGACGCCGTGGACGCTAACGGCTGGCTGCACACCGGGGACATCGGCCATCTCGACAAGGATGGGTTCCTCTTCATTACCGACCGCAAGAAGAACCTGATTGCGACCGCCGGCGGCAAAAAGGTCGCACCGGAACCGATCGAGGCGCGGCTCAGGGCCAGCGCGCATGTGGCGCAGGCGGTGTGCATCGGCGACAACCTGCCCTACATCACCGCCCTCATCGTTCCCAACTTTGAGAATCTGGACGCTTATTTCAGGGAACGTGGCCAGGGCGGGATGACCCGCGAACAACAGGCCTCCCACCAGCTGACGGAGGCGCTCGTGGCGGCCGCGGTCAAGGACGCCAACGCGGATCTGGCACCGTATGAGCGCATCCGCCGGTTTGCGGTGCTGCCGAGAGAGTTCTCGCTGGAGGCCGGGGAGATCACTCCGACGCTCAAAGTCCGGCGAAAGATCGTCACCGAACGCTACCGTTCAACCATTGACCAGATGTATCTGAAGGCACACCGCAGCGGCGAGTATGGGCTGGACGAACCGGAGACCGTCGCCAGCAGGCAGTAGGCGGCCGGCAGCGGGCGGATCATGACCACGGTGGCCAAGCCGAGCGGTCCGGCGGCCGGGCTGCCGCCGCTAGGTGCGTCGGTCGCTGCGCGGCTCGCCGATGCCGCGATCTGGCTGTTCGCCCTGGTCGCCGTCGCCCTGTTCCGGGTGGTGGACAGTACCCTGGATCTCCGGGTGTTCGGCCACGAGCACGTGGCCGCGGTGCTGCGTCAGCAGCGGCCGTTCCTCGTCGTCGTGTGGCACGGGCGCGGCCTGCTGCCGATCTTCTTCTTTCAGGGGTACCCGCTGGTCATCTACTCCAGCCAGTCACGGAACGGCAGGGCACCGCTGCTGTCCCGCACCGCGCGCCGGATCACCCTGGCCTCGCTGCAGCACCTCGGCTACCGCGTGCTGGATGCGTCGCAATTTGCCAGCGAGTCACGCGGGGTGATCCGGTTCCTGCAGTTTCTGGAACGCGGCCGCGGAGGGCTGATCGCCGCCGACGGTCCCGGCGGGCCGATGTTCCGGGCCAAGCCCGGAGCGACCTATATGGCGAAGAAGACCGGCGTCCTGCTCTTGCCGGTCGCCGCGGCGATCCGCGATGCGCTGGCGCTGGACTCCTGGGACCGGTTCGAGGTGCCCCGCCCCTTTACCAAGGCCGCGCTGGTGATCGGCGAGGCGATCGACGTGCCCGATGACATCGAGGATGCCCAGCTTGAGGCGCTGTCCAAGCAACTGGAAAGCGGGCTGAACGACCTGACGTCGGCAGCCGAAGTGGAAGCGTTTGCTAGAAGTGCCTGAAGGCCCACAGCACCGCCAGCGCGGTCCCCGCCAGGATCCCGATGACGAGCAGCGGGAACAGCAGAAACCAGACCACGTTGGTCGCGCGCCAGGCGATCCCCACCAGCGCGCCCAGCATGATGAGGCCGGCGATGCTGGTCCATGACACCGTGCGCCGCGTGACCGTCGAGCGAGGACGACCGGACCTCTCGATGGTCATGGACCCGGCCTCGGTCCGGTGAGCTGCGCCCGCAGTCGTGCGATCGTCTCCTCGTAGGACTCCAGGACGCGGGTCTGGCGCTGAAACCGCATCGCCAGGTAGCCGGCGTACAGCGCGACCCCCCAGAATGAGAGGATCTTCACGGCTTCCACGGTCAGGTCACTGGCCGTCGGCCGGACGACCAGCACCGCGACATACGCGGCGTTGTACACCGTTGCGACATAGAGCGCCATGCCCAGACCGTACCGGATACTGTTGCTGACCAGGACGACGAAGTAGGCGACGTAGAACACGCTCGCGCCGCCGCCCGTGTAGGCCACGAGCAATGAGATCAGGACCAGATCCGTCCCAGTAGTCACGTACTTCAGCCAGCGCGGCGCCGACGTGCGGAGGATGGCCCAGTAAACGAGGTTCAAGACGGCGACGGCCGCCGTCAGGAAGATGACGACCGACCACGCGATTGGAATCGCGTCCTGCCGCTTGAGATAGGTGACGCCGGCGAGCAGCGTCGCGGCAATGATCCACCGGACGACCACCTTGCTCCGCTCGATCTGCTGCTCTACGCTGTGCTCAGCTCGCTCCACGCGCATCACCCCCGGTCAGGTGGACACGAAGAAACTGCGTCACCGCGTCGGCTAGAACGGCACGATCTCGATCCAGCGTCGCCACGTGGCCGGAACGGTGAAGCCACAGCATCGTCGCCGGTGCGCCCGAGGCGAGGCGCAGGATCTCCTGTGCGCTGTCCCGGGGAATCACCCAGTCCTTTCGCCCCTGCACGACCAGGACCGGCACCCGCAGTTGGGGAAGCACACGCCGCGTTTCCGCGAGCAGGAGTTCCAGTTGCCCTGCGGCGACCAGGGGGATTTTCGAGTATGGCGACCGGTACGCCCGGACCTCCGGGTCACGGGGGGTCAGGCGGACCAGGACCGGCACGACAGGCATCACTTTGGACGCCAACCGTGTCGCCGACGCCATCAACCGCCGCACGCGGACCGGTGCGGAAATCGTGACGACCGCGGCGGGCGGATCAGCGGCGGCGAGATACAGCGCCAGGGCCCCGCCCATCGATAGGCCGACGAGCGCGACCCGGCGGCAGGTCGCGCGCAGGTTGTCGTAGGCCTCCTGTGCGGAGGCAGCCCACTCCTGCCACGTCACGCGGGCCAGGTCGTCGGGGGATGTGCCGTGGCCGGCCAGCCGGGCCGCGGACACGGTCCAGCCGGCCCCTGCCAGCGCGTCGGCCAGGGGGGTCATCTCCAGCGGCGAGCCGGAGAACCCGTGCAGCAGCAGCACGCCGGATGCCGTGCCTGTGGCGCGCTCGATCGGCATCGTGCAGTCGTCTTCGCCGGTAGGTGGCCGTTTCCCGCGTAGAGGAATCCCACGGTCCTGCACGAACGGTCGCGAAAACGACAGAGAGTAGGGATGGCCATGGCGAGATTCTCGCGGGATCAGGCACTTCGGTTCGGCTGGACGACGGCCAAACGCTATGTGGGATCGTTTGCCGGAATCCTCGTCGTCGCGGGACTCATCTCCGCCGCACCGCAGGTCGTGCAGCAGCAGATGGGAAATGATGGCGGCTTCCTCTCCGCGCTGCTGGTCCTGGCGCTCTCTGTCGTGTCGGTGATTACGAGTATTGGGCTGACCCGAGTCAGCCTGACGTTCGCGGACGGCGGGCAGGCGGGCATCGCGGCGCTGTTCGCCGACGCCCACCTGTTCTTCCGGTACCTGTTCGGGCAGATCCTGTACGGCCTGATCGTGGCAGCTGGGTTTATCCTTCTCGTCGTGCCCGGCATCATGTGGAGCTTCAAGTACCTGTTTACCGGGCTCCTCATCGTCGATAAAGGACTGCGGCCCGTTGAGGCGCTGCGGCAGGGTGCGGCGCTGACGCAGGGCGCGAGACTGGACCTGTTTGTCTTCAGCCTGTTCCTGGTCGGGATCAACATCCTCGGCGCGCTGGCGCTCGTCGTGGGTCTGCTGTGGACGGTCCCGGCGACGCTCGTGGCCACCGCGCACGTGTACCGGCAGCTACAGCGGACTCCCGTGGGGTCCGCGTAGCTCTGACGGACGCAGGACGGGTGCTGAGATCAGCTTCCGGCTGCGGCCTTGCGCGGCGCGTCAAGAAACACGACCTGATCGGCAACCACCTCTGTCGTGGTCCGGCGCGCCCCGTCCTGGCCATCGAAGGTGCTGATGCGCAGGCGCCCCGTCACGCCGACCAGCCGTCCCTTCCTGAGATGTTCCGCCACGGTGGAGGCCAGCTGACGCCAGGCCACGATGTTCACGAAATCCGCTTCCTGATCCCCGTCGGTGCCGGCGTGGCCCCGGGGGACCGCCAGGACGAACCAGGCGCGCGCCACCCCCTCCCCCGTCGTCTTTAGTTCGGGATCCCTGGCCAGCCTCCCGACCAGCGCGATCTGGTTGATGCCTCGGCCGCCCGCGCGCGCCGGTGCCTCGGCTTCGACCCGGTCATCTGATGCCGTCTGCGACATTGGACCGCTCCTCTCTGCGTGATGGCGGCCCTACCATAATGAAATCCGCCCCCAGACGCAATGACCCAAGTGAGCCAATCTCGGCAGGAGACCCGCCGTCCGGGCAGAAGGAAAGTCTACTCCTTCTGGCCGCGGCCGGGCGGGAGAGGAGACCAATGGAGGAGTCGGTAGCCCAGGAAAGTGAGCGCTTCTCCTTCGAGCGGTTTGCCCGCCACCCGTTCTTTCGCCAGGTCAATGCCTGGCTGGTGTCCCACACCGACATTCACGCCGACTCTTCTGTCGTCGATCTGGCCTGCGGGCCCGGCGCCGTCACCGAACTGATCCTGAGCGAACTGGACGAGAGGCTCCCCGGGGCGTGCATCTACGCCGTCGATCCGTCGGCAACGGCGCTGGAGCGCGCCCGCCAGCGGATCCGGTCACGCATCGTCCACTTCATCGAAGGCACGGCGGAGCGACTGGCCATGCTGGTCCCCCAAGTCGACCGCGTCGTGTTTGCCAACGCCATCCACTTGATCGCCGACAAGGCAGCCGTCTTCGACCAGATCTTCCGGTCACTGCGCCCCGGCGGTGTTCTGGCGTTCAACACCACATTCTTCCACGGCGCATATGCCGATGGCACCGCCCGGTACTACAAACTGTGGGTTCTGCGGGCCATGCGGTGGCTTGCCGAGCAGGGCCATTCCGTCACCCGGGGGGCCAAGGCCACGGCGATGCAGTGGCTCACAATCGAGCAGTACCGGGACCTGCTGCGATCGGTCGGATTTGCCGATCCGGTCATCTCCCTGCACGAGAAGCCGCTCAGCAAAGAGAGCCTGCAAGACATCGGATCGTTCTCGCTGTTTATCGAAGGCGCCCTGCCTGGGATCCCCCTGGACCTGGGGGCCGAGGCGCTGCGCCTGGGAGCCGATCAGGCGTTTGCGGAACTCAACCTCTCGGTCGTCCCCCGGAACTGGCTCCAGGTCATCGTCCAGCGCCCGCTCAACCCCACCGCAAGCTGATCCGCCGGCCGCTGCGGCCTGTTCGCTACAACTCCGGCGCGGACGCGTAAGGGTCATGCAGGTGCACCGGCATGCCCCGGGCGCCGCGCATCCGCAGGTTCAGCATCTCGACAAAAACGGAGAACCCCATCGCGAAGTAGACATATCCCTTGCTGATGTGCTGGCCGAACCCGTCGGCCAGCAGCGACAGACCGATGAGCAGGAGGAAGCTCAGCGCCAGCATCTTCACGGTGGGATGGCGGTTGACGAAGGCGCTGATCTGGGCGGCGGATCCCATCATCACCGCGACGGCGATGACGACCGCGGCAATCATGACGCCGAGGTCGCGTGCCATCCCGACCGCCGTGATGACAGAATCCAGGGAGAACACGATATCCAGTAGCACGATCTGCAGGATGACCGCGCCAAATGCCGGCCGGACGCGGGCGGCGAGCTGACCGGTCTCGCCCTCCAGACGCTCGTGGATCTCGCGAGTGCTCTTCGCGATGAGGAACAGGCCCCCCAGGATCAGGATGAGATCCCGGCCGGACAGTGGCCGGCCGAAGATGGCGAGGAGGGGGGACGTGAGACGGATGACCCAGGCCAGCGAGGCCAGCAGCGCGATCCGCATGAGCATGGCCAGACCGAGCCCGACCCGGCGGGCGCGCGGCTGCTGTTCGGGCGGCAGCTTCCCGGCCAGAATCGAGAGAAAGACGACGTTGTCGATGCCAAGTACGATCTCCAGCGCCGTGAGCGTCAAGAGGGCGATCCAGCCCTCTGGGGTGAACAGCCATGCCATCGTCGGCCCTCCCGGGGTGGCCTAGCCAAACAGACGGGGTTTGCCCAACAGCGCCCGCAGCGTCGTCATCTTCCCGACGTGGTACCCGCGGTGGTACGCAGCGAAGACCAGCATCTCGCCCAGCGTGGCATAGTTGCGCGCGTCAACGCGCTGGGTCAGGTCGGCGGTCCCGGCGAGTTTTTCCAACTCCCGTTGCGCGGCCTCGAAGGTCGCCTTCACGTCGACGAGCGACGGGTAGGCCGCCGGGCCGCCGCTCCCGGTCTTGAACAACGCGCTGAATGATGCCGGCGCCGGCGACACCATTCCCCCGCGCTGCAGAAAGCCTCCATCGGACTGCGCCAGGTGCCCGAGCTGCCAGATGAGGGGGCTGAGATCGTTGGGCGTCCGGCGGGCCTCGTCGTTAGAGACATCCTCGATGCACCGCAGGACTCGGGTTGCAGTCGCGGTGAGGCCGTACAGGGCAACACGCCGCATCTCCATCGTGTCCTCCATGATTCCGCGGTTTCGTGATCCAGGTGTCCCTGCGCAGCGCTCCTTTGTGATAGTACAATGTTTTCCGTGCTCGAAGAACAATTTGTGGGATCGATGCTGGGGCTGGCACTGGCGGATGCCCTGGGCGCGAAAGCCGAAGGCGGCCTCATTGGAGGGCTCATCTGGAGAGCCGCCGGCGGCGAGGCCGGGGGGCTGCTGCGGTGGACCGACGACACGCAGATGGCCGTGGGCCTGGCGGAATCGCTGGTCGAACACGGGGGAGTGGATCCGGATCGCCTCGCGAAGCGCTGGGCGGACGGGATGGAGGTGATGCGCGGCTACGGGCCGGGTACGACCATGCTGCTTGGGCTGGTGAAAGCAGGCGTCGACTGGCGGAAGGCCAACCGGAGTGTGTTTCGTGAGGGGTCCTACGGGAACGGTGCGGCCATGCGGGCCGCCCCGCTCGGACTCCTATACCATCGCGACCAGAACCGGCTCCGCGCCATGACGGCGCAGGCCAGCGCCATTACCCACGCGCACCCGCTCGGCATCGAAGGGGCGGTGCTGATCGCATCCGCGGTGGCAATGGCGCTGCAGGGCGATGTGCAACTGGACGCGCTGCGGGAAGCGTGCACGCAGGAGGAGTATCGGGGGCGATTGACCCGTGCCAAGGCACTGCTGGCCGGCGAAGCTGCGGCGGCGCAGGTGCGGACCGAGCTGGGCAATGGGATCGCGGCCCATGAATCGGCCGTGACGGCGGTCTATGCCTTCTGCCGCTTCCCGGACGACTTTGGGGCGATGATCGACTATGTCGTCGATCTCGGGGGCGATACGGATACGATCGGGGCGATGGCGGGCGGCATCTTCGGCGCGCGCCACGGCGCCCGCGCGCTGCCGGCGGAGTTGCTTGCGCGGTTGGAACAACGCGACCGCATCGAGGCCATCGCCCGCAGACTCCACAGTCTTGCGGGAGATGCCTGAGAAAAGAAAAGCGGGGAAGCACAGTGTGCTTCCCCGCTTGCGTTTACCCCGGCAGCGACCTACTCTCCCACACCGTTACCAGTGCAGTACCATCGGCCCTGGAGGGCTTAACTTCCGTGTTCGAAATGGGAACGGGTGTGGCCCCTCCGGCATAGCCGCCGGGACTCCTATGATGTCGAAGGTCAAGGGGGCTTCGGCACAAACCCCTAGGGCCTCGGCCGTCGACCTTGACCTTGGGTCCTTCGACATCAATCTTCGCCGTCTGCAGGCCCTACACAGCTACCCCTAAAGCGGTGATCAAGCCCTCGCCCGATTAGTACCGGTCAGCTCAACGCCTTGCGGCGCTTACACTTCCGGCCTATCAACCAGGTAGTCTACCTGGGGGCTTACCCGGTTAACCCGGTGGGTGGCCTTATCTTGGGGTGGGTTTCGCGCTTAGATGCTTTCAGCGCTTATCCCGTCCGGACATAGGTACCCGGCACTTGCCCTTGGCAGGACAACCGGTACGCCAGAGGTCCGTCCACTCCGGTCCTCTCGTACTAGGAGCAGCTCCCCTCAAGCCACCTGCGCCCGCAGTGGATAGGGACCGAACCGTCTCACGACGTTCTGACCCCAGCTCACGTACCGCTTTAATGGGCGAACAGCCCAACCCTTGGGACCTACTGCAGCCCCAGGATGCGATGAGCCGACATCGAGGTGCCAAACAGGGCCGTCGATGTGGACTCTTGGGCCCTATTAGCCTGTTATCCCCGGGGTAGCTTTTATCCGTTAAGCCACGGCGCTTCCACTTGCCGCCGTAGGATCACTAGGCCCGCGTTTCCGCCCTGCTCGGCTTGTAAGCCTCACAGTCAAGCCCCCTTATGCCCTTACACTCGACGCAT
>JBIOWP010000086.1:0-2519 GCA_044868695.1 bacterium | reverse complement strand
AGCGTCGACGCCGAGGTACGACGTCGGCGAGGTGCCCTTGCGGGTCCTTTTCCGACGCCGCCCTCCCGAACCCGGCGGGACCGTTTCCGATCACCGGGCTCTCCAGTGACTATGCCGTTAACGCGATAGGCCTCCCGGGATGGATGCGGGCGTGGCAGGCGTCGCAGACCACGAGGGTTTTGCGTCGCCGCTTGGCCATGACTCGCATCCATTCGGGTTGGTCTGGCTGTCCTGGCTTTTCGAGGTCTGAGAGCTTGCGGATCTGGTGCACCTGCACCCTCTCAGCTTGCCCGCAGATCTCACACCGTCCCGCCAGCAGCCGATCGATCAGCTCCCGCCGGGGGGCGGTTGTCAGGACCGGCTCGCGGTCCCGCAGGACCGCGTTCTTCTGCCGTATGAGGGGGATACCGCCGAACTTTGCGACCAGTGGCTTGCGTCCCGCGCCGCGCTCGACGATGACCTGCAAGCACTTGCGTGGCCCGCGCGGTGTCTGGATGGTGGCCGCGTACTTGCGGTTCATCTTCAACACCGACGAGTCGTACTTGCAGGCGAGTGTCTTGAGCAGCGACGTCTGCATCACCCAGTGCAGCCGGCCAAGTCGACAGACGTCGCCGGCCAACAGGTAGTACTGGACGATGCCCCGATACTCAGACCCGTAGCGGCTGATGATCGCGTAGTCCTCCTCGTTCTTCAGCGCGGGCTGGCGCTCGGGTTTCCCGCGCACCATGTATCGGGAGCATTTGGCCTTGATCACGTCCCTGGGCACGCGCAACCGGATCGCGCCGTTGGTCGCCCTGCGACCGCTGGTGAGCGTCTGGTTGTTGTGCTGGATCGTGATCTCGTAGCCGAGGAACCGCGCCGCATCGGTGCGGGCGTGGGTGATCAGCGTCTTTGTCTCGGACAGCTCCAGCTTGAGGTCCTCTTGCAGGAACTGGCCGAGGCGACGCTTGATCTCCTCGGCTTCGACCTTCGGTCCGGCGAACCCGAGCAGGATGTCATCCGCGTAGCGCACATAACGCAGCCGCCGATACCCGGGATCCTCGGGATCCGCGGAGGGCAGACTGTGTAGCTGCTTGCGCAGCGCCCGCACCTCGGCATAATCGCGTTGGTTGCGAGCCCGGGCGATCGCGGACTTCACCCTGTTGTACTCGACGTTCCGTCGTCTTCGTACTCCTCGGGTGTACCTCGGGATGAGCACGGTCTCGACGAACTTGTCCAACCGGTCGAGGTAGATGTTGGACAGGCACGGGGAGAGAACCCCGCCCTGCGGCACGCCGCTGAGCGTGGCGCCCCACACCCAGTCCTCCAGATACCCGGCCTGCAGCATCTGGCCGATCAGCCGAAGGAACCGGTTATCGCGGATCTTCTCACCCAGCGTGTCGAGCATGACCAAGCGGTCAAGCTGATCGAAACACCGGGAGATGTCACCCTCGATGAACCAGGTCACCCCGGTCCAGGAGACCGCCACCTCGCGCAAAGCGGTGTGACAGCCCCGGCCGGGCCGGTAACCGTGAGAGCGGTCGGAGAACTGCGGCTCGTAGTACGCCTCCAACAGCAGGCGGATCACTTCGCCGAGTAGCTTGTCCGACCACGACGGCAGGCCAAGCGGCCGCTGCTTCCCATCCTTCTTGGGAATGTTGACGCGCTTGACGGGCTTGAAGCGGTAGCGCTCGTGACGCAGCGCGTCGATGATGCGCTCGATCTTGCCCATGGTCATGCCGTCCGCGGTCTCCGCGTCGGGTCCGGGCGTCATCGCCCCTTTGTTGGAGTAGATGCGCCCGTAGGCCAGCAAGTACAGCTGCGGGTTGAACAACTGCCGATACAGCTCATCCAATGGCAGGCCGCGCCTGCCGCGTTCACGGAGGACATCCAGGACCGTTTCGGCGCTCTGCATTACGCATACCTCCCGGCCATCAGATATCCAGCCACCTGTGCCCCTTTGCCCTGTGGACGGCTCTCCCGCCCTCCTTGGTGGGTCGCGACTCCCACGACTACTACGGGCACTCCGTCACCCTGGGGCACACGCCCCGAGGATTGATCCCGCGTTCGTCCCTGTCGTACGTCCGAGCGTGACGTAGGCGTCCGACTCATCTCCTTACTTGCCCTCACTGGGCAACGCTCCACACCCCAAAGGTTGCGTCGACAGCGCCAGTTTGCCGTCGCAGAGCGTGGCGCCGGTAACAAGTGTCTTTCCGGCGGACGGTACGTTGCATCTTCTGGAGATTCGGCTTCAAGCAATCCAGCCTTCGCCATATCACACGGGTCCCTCGACGCATCACCCCTGACACCTGGGCATGACCGCCGATTTGCTGACATGCGCTTGTTCCGTTCACCTTTCGGATCCGGGTAAGCCATTGGACCCAAGAACCTTCCTTCGAGTTCCTCCCGGCTGCACCGGGGATACAACAGAGCGCCTCGCGGCGCGATGGCGCACATACAGGAAGGCGGCGCGCTCGAGATGCGAGGCCGAGACCTTCTGCGTGGCGGCGGCGCTCATCGCTCACCCCGAGGCGACGCAG
>JBIOWP010000085.1:0-24111 GCA_044868695.1 bacterium | reverse complement strand
CATCAAGCGGTCAGGCAAGCCTCCCGGCGCCGCGGCGGCGGTCCCGGTGTCTGTAGCGTAGGAGGACACGAGGGGGTGAAGGGGATGAAAGTGTTCGCACTGGCGTTCCTGGTCCTGATCATGGCGGCCGCCCCGGCGCAGCCCGGGGCGGCGGATTATCCGGCGCGCCCGATCACATTCGTCGTCGGGTTTGCGCCCGGCGGCGGCGCCGATGTCTTTGCCCGCGCGCTCGCTGAGGGCGCCCGGGGCATCCTGCCGCAGCCGCTGGTGGTGGAGAATCGTCCCGGCGCAGGCGGCACCGCGGCGAACGCGTATGTCGCCGGCCGCCCGTCCGACGGGTACACGGTGTTGTTTGCGCACGCCGGCTCGTCGATCATTACGCCCATCATCACCAACCAGCTGCAGTTGAAGTGGGACGCATACGATACGGTCGCGCGTATCCACGGGGAAGAGGAGTGGTTGATGGTCCGCCCGGACGCGCCGTGGAAGACGCTGGAAGAACTGGTGGCGTTCGCCAAGGTGAATCCGCGCAAGGTGCGGGTCGCGGGATCGGCGATCGGCGGCATCGACAGTTTCGTCGTCCTGTCCTGGGAGAAAGAAGCCGGGATCGACCTGGAATACATCCCGCACGAGGGCGGCGGGCCCGCAGCCCTGACGTTCCTGGGCGGCAATGCGGAGATGCTCGTGGGGAACGTGTCAGAGTTCTTCCAGCACGTGCAGGCCGGGCGGATGGCGCCCTTCGCCGTGGCGAGCGAGCGGCGCAGCTCGATCTTCCCGCAGGTGCCGACGCTGAAGGAGAAGGGCTGGAACGTCGTGTTTGCGCAGTGGCGCAGCGTCCTGGCGCCCTCCGGAGTCCCCGCACTGCGCATCGCAGCCCTGGCCGTGGCATTTCAGAAGGCGCTCGGCACGGACTCCTGGAAGCGCTTCAATCAGAACGCCCGCGCGATCGATCTCTACCTGGGACCGGCGGACTTCCGGCGGTTCCTCGTGGACGAGGAATCGCGCCTGACGAAGATCATTGACGAGCTGGGGCTGCGAAGACGATAGACTCCGGAGGGGACTGTGAGCGAGACTGACGATCGGCTGACGCGTGGCCGCAAGATGCGCGATGACATCATGGGGCCTGGGGTGCCGCCCGGCACGCCGGCGACCCAGGAGCTCGCGCCGTTTTTCTCCCGGTGGATCTATGAGAGTGTGTTCGGCGACCTCTACACGCGGCCGCAGCTGGACACCAAGACCCGCGTGCTGATCACGCTGGTCGCGCTGTCGGTGCAGGGTCGGACGGCCCAGCTCCGCGGATATATCCGGGCGTCGCTGCGCGCGGGATGGTCGAAGGAACAGATCGTGGAGACCATCGTGCAGCTGGCGCCCTACCAGGGGGTGCCGGCGACCCACGACGCGCTGGCCGCCGCCAAGGAGGTGTTCGACGCCGGGCCGGCGCGATGAGGACCCCCAGATGGATCTAGCGCTGCGGGACCGGCCGGTGCTGCTGGTGGGCGGGACCCGGGGGATCGGGCTGGAGACCGCCCGGCTGCTCGGCCAGGAAGGCGCGCGGGTCGCGCTGGTCGCGCGCGACGCCACCGAGCTGGCCGCGGCGGCCGTGGAGGTGGGCCGGTTGGGCGGGGTCGGGTTCGCCGTCCGCGCCGACGTCACCGACGCCGCGGACGCCGCGCGCGCCGTGGCGCAGGCGGTGGAGGTCCTGGGATCGCTGGACGCGGTGATCCATGCGGTCGGCGCCGGGCACCGCGGCGCGTTCATGGAACTGGACGACGCCAGCTGGCACGCGGCGTTCGAGCTGAACTTCTTTTCCGCCGTGCGGATGGTGCGGCTGGCCGTGCCTCATTTGCCGCGCGGCGGGCGCATCGTGCTGCTGGGCGCGGCGTCGGGCCGGCAGCCCACGCCGCACCAGTCGCCGTCGAACGCCGCCAAAGCCGCGCTCGCCAACCTGGTGCGCAGCCTGGCCGACGAGCTGGCCCCCGCCGGCCTCACCGTGAACAGCGTCGCGCCGGGCCGCATCCTCACCGAGCGGCGGCGCCGGCGCCTTGAAGATCATGCGCGGCGCCGGGGTACGGCGCCGGAGGCGGCGGTCGGGGACGACGCCGCCGGCATCCCGCTGGGCCGGTTGGGGGAGCCCGCCGAAGTCGCCGCGGTCATCGTCTTCCTGGCATCCCCCCGCGCCAGTTATCTCACCGGCCAGTCCATTCTCGTCGACGGCGGGCTGGTCCGCTCCGTGTGATGCCCTCCCTCGACAGCGCACCGTTAGAAGAACAGGAAGAGCGTCAGCCTCGTTGGGCGTGGATCCCCTGGGCGGTTTTAGTGTTGTGCTTTGCGGCCGCCGCGGCCGCGCCGCTCCCGGACGGGTTGAGCCGGCCCGGAGCGTTTGCGCTGGCTGCGCTCGTGTCGGCGGTACTGTTCTGGGCCAGCGGCGTGCAGGATCCGTCGCTGTCCGGCCTGCTGATCCTCACGATGATCTCGCTGCTCGGCGTCATCCCGTTTACGGACGCGGTCTCCGGATTCGGCACCGAGTTTGTCTGGCTGCTGTTCGTGACCTTCATCCTGGCTCAGGCGATGGCCGACGTCGGGCTGGGCCGGCGGATCGCACTTGCGCTGCTGCAGCGCGCCGGCGGCCGCCCGTCCGCGGTGCTCCTCGCGCTGCTGGGATCGGCGGTCGTGCTCTCGTTGATGGTGCCCACCGCGACGGGCCGGATCTCGATGATCCTGCCGGTGTGCCTGGGGATCATCGACGCCGCCAGCATCCCGCCGTCGTCTCCTTTTGCGAAGTCGATGCTGATCGGCGCCTCCCACGTGTCCATCATGGCCGGGATCGGACTGATGACCGCAGCGGGGGCGACGGTCTACGCCGCCGGGGCGTTTGAGCGGCTCATCGACGTGCGGTGGGCGTATCCGGCTTGGATGGCGGCGTTCTTCCCCGTGGTCGTCATCTTCGCCCTGCTGCTGTGGCGGATCTTGCTGTGGGTGTTTCCGCCCGGGCAGACCGAACTCGCCGGAGGCGCGGCGTACGTCCGGGAGGCGCTGCGCCGCATGGGGCCGCTGTCGGTCGCTGAACGGAAGATGCTGCTGATTTTCCTGTTGATGTTTGTCCTATGGGTCGCCGGGCCGCGGTGGGGCATCAGCACGCCGCAGGCCGGGATGGTCGGCGCGATCGCGCTGCTGCTGCCCGGCATCCGCCTGCTGACGTGGGAGCGGGCGATGGCCGCGGTGCGCTGGAACGTCATCATCCTCTTCGGCGTGGCGCTCGCGCTGGCAGACGCGCTGGACCGCTCCGGCGCCGGGCGGTGGCTGACGGACGCGACGCTGCGTCTGGTCCACCAGCCCTCGCCGCTGACCGCCGCGTTGATGGTCGCGCCGCTGGTCATGCTGGTGCGCATCGGGTTCGTCAACAATCTCGGGATGATCGCCGCGGGGCTGCCGCTCGCCTTCACGCTGGCCCGCGGCTGGACGCTCAACCCCGTGTGGGTCGGCATGGTCGTGGTGCTGACCGCCGGGCCGGGATTCCTGCTGCCCACGCAGACGCCGACGGGCATGATCACCCTGGGCTACGAGTACTACACGATCAGAGACTACATGCGGTCGGGATTCCCCGCGTCGATCCTCCTGCTGCTGCTCACATGGGCGGCGGCGTTCCTCTACTGGCCGCTGCTGGGGTACCGGCCCTAGCGTTCCCCGGGGCCGTTCGGATCAGGGTAGTTGGCTTCGACCGGAGCCGGATCGTAGTCTGACACCATCGCGTTGACCGCGGAGCTCTCGACGGCGCCGTCTTCACCAGGGTCAAAGAGCCGCATCCCGAAAGAAGAAAACAGCGGGTCGTTGACCATGGACGGCGCGTGGGCTTCGATGAGGAGAAGAGGACGGTCCGTCCGGTTCCACATCCAGTGCACCGCGCCCCGCGGGACGCGGAAGAAGTCGCCCTGGCGGAGATGATAGCCCTTGGCGCCGACGAAGAACCACACCTCACCCTCCTGGACGTAGTTCAACTGCTCCGCGTCGTGGGCGTGCGGCCGCGAGTGGTAGCCCGGCGGCCGGGCGGCCACCATCAGGTTCGCGTGCCGGCCGGAGACGAAGGTGGTGTCAAACGTCGTGCCGGCCTCGAGGGTCACGCTGCGGCGGGGGACCCGGTCGCGGGCGGCTTTCAGACTCATCGAGCACCCTCCAAGATGCAATCAGACGTCGTCGGGCGAGGTGACGCCGTGGATCCAGTGATACTATCTATCAGCCAGCAGCTGGAGTCCCTGCATACCGACATCTTCAAGGCGGTGGATTCCCTGGGGGACGCGGAGATCAACTGGGTGCACCCGCGTCTGTCCAACACGATCGGGATCCTGCTGCGCCACGTCGCCGGATCGGAACGGTACTGGATCCGGGAGGTCGTCGGCGGGCAGCCGGTGCACCGGAACCGCGACTCGGAATTCGTCAAAGATCATCCGGCCAAAACGCCGCTGGTCGAGAACCTGCGCCGGGCCCACGCGGAGGTGCAGGAGGTGCTGCGGGCCATGACCGCGGCGGACCTGGCGTCTGAGATCGAGATCCCCTGGGATAAGCAGCGCCGGCGCGTGACCAAGATCTGGGTGGTCCTGCACTCGCTGGAGCATACCTCCTATCATCTGGGCCAGATTCAGCTGTTCAAGAAGATGGCGGCATGAAACGACCGCTGATCCGCCGGATGCCGGACGACCTGATCGCGGCGAAGGAAGAGCTGCGCAGCCGGCTGGTGCCCCGGATCGAGCGGTACGTCCTGCGGGCGGTGGTCGTGCGGAAGAAGCGCCGGTATCAGCCCGCGCCCGGGGTCAACCTGGTGGGGCTGGGGATCGGTGAGAAGCGCGTGTCCGACCGTCCGACCGGCGAGCTGTGCGTCAAGGTGCTGGTCGCGCGGAAGTATCCCAAGGGACGGATCAGTCCCGGCGACCGCATCCCCGCGTCGATCGGGGGCATTCCCACCGACATCGAAGGAGTCGGCTACGCCCGCAAGTTTCAATTTCCCAACCAGCAGCGGCACCGCCCGGTGCCCGGCGGGGTCTCCGGCGGCCTGGCGTTCGAGGCGGTGGGATTCCTCTACGCGGGCACGCTGGGTCTGGTCGTGGCCGACACGAAGAACCGCAGGACGCTGTACGCGTTGAGCAACAACCACGTGCTGGCCAATGAGAACCGGGCCGCCGTCGGCGCCGGGGTCGTGCAGCCGGCAACGCTGGACGGCGGCCGCGCCGCCGACCGGGTGGCGTCGCTCGCCCGCTTCGTTCCCCTGAAATTCGAGAACGCCCCCAACCGCATGGATGCCGCGATCGCGCAGTTCACCGATGGGCTGGCCGTGGATCCGGCGATTCTGGGCATCGGCGCCCCGACCGGCTCGGGAGACCCGGCGCTGAACCTGCTCGTCCGGAAGTCCGGACGTACCACGGGCATCACGGAGGGGATCGTGCGCGCCGTCCAGTTCGATGTGTTCAACGTCGTGTATGATCAGGGTCTGGTCCGCGTGGACGACGTGATGGTGATCGAAAACGTGGACGGGCCGTTCAGCCGCCCCGGCGATTCAGGGTCGGCGATTGTGGACGGGCAGGGCCGTGTGGTGGGGCTGCTGTTTGCGGGAAGCACGGTCGTCACGTTTGCCATCCCGATCCAGCGGGTGCTGCAGCGGTTCCGGGTGGAGGTCGCCCCGTGAGAGGGACGCGCACATGATGGCCGCGCGTCCGCCGGCGCGGGTGCAGAAGGCCAAACGCGCGCTGGAGCGGCGTCTGGCCTCGGAGCCGGGGTTCGTCGGCGCCGGGGTGACCACCGGAGGGTCCGGCGGCTATGAGATCGTCGTCCTCGTGGTGGAACACACGAGCCCGGTACTGACGAAAGTGCCCCCGCAGTGGGACGGGATTCCGGTGCGGACGCAGGTGAGCGGAGTCCCGAAGAAGTTCTAACCCGCGCTCCCTAGCGGCCGCTGGCGGCCGCCGGCCGGTCCTGCTCGAAGGTCGCCGCCTGGTAGCGATTCGCGGGATTCCAGAGGTACCAGCCCGATGTGAGCCCGGCGGCGGACACCGCGTCCATCTGGGCGCGAATGACCGGAGGCGTATAGGGCGCGCCTAGGTCGAACGCCTGCAGCCACGGCCGGATCTGGGCGACGCGGCCGGCTGGGGCGCGCCCGTCGCCGGCGGACATCATCGCCAGCAGCCCCACGACCTCGGCGCGGCGGCGCTGCGCTTCCAGCAGCGAGTAGCGCACCACCTCGTACGGGTGTGCCGCCGGATTGGCGAACCGCATGAACCCCCGCGCGTAGTGTGAGGGGTAGACCATCGGGGAGACATAGTCGAAAGACAAAAGCGCGTCTTCGATGACCTGGCCGATGCCCAGATCGTCCGGACGCACCGTGGTCAGTCCGAATAGATCCGCAGAGAGCACGGCGCCGGTCGGCCGCAGGCGCCCCGTCAGATATGCGAAGAACCGTCCGATGACCTGGCGCTGGCTTTCCCTGCCGGCATCGTACACCGGGTACCGCAGGCCGGCCAGATTTCCATCAGACGGGAAGCGGATGTAGTCAAAGTTCAGCTCGTCCACCCCGGCCTGCGCCGCTTCGCGGCCGATCTCGACCAGGTACGCCCACACGTCTTCTGAGGCCGGGTCGACCCACGCCACCCCTTTACGGTCCCGCCAGATCCGGCCGTCGGCGTCCCGGACCGCCAGGTCCGGTCGAATTTTCACCAGATGTTGATCCTGAAACGCGGCGATCCGGACGACGACGTACAGATGCTCGCGATGCAGCCGCTCCACGAGCGTGGTGAGGTCGAGACGGGATTCGCTAGCGCCGACCGCGTTGATCACAGGATTGTCGGTGCCGAACACCACGGTCCCGGTGTAGTCCTTGATGTCGATGATGACGCCGTTGACCTCCGTGGTGTGGGCCAGCGTGATGGTATCGCGTAGGCGACTCGGCGTCGCGGCGCTCCATGACGTCAGGTAGACCGCCCGCACGTCGCGAGGCACCGGGCGGCGCGAGACCGGCGCGGCCTGCTGCGCCGCGGCGGTTTCCGCGGTGAGAATGGCCGCGGCACCTGGGCGGGTTGCGCGCAGGGCGAGCACCCGGTTCGACGGCGGAAGCGCCAGCTCGATCGCCGTGAGCAGGGTGAGGACGACGCCCGCGACTGCGGCCATGCGATCCGACGCGCGGTCTTCCCAGATGGGACCTCTGAACTCCGGTTGAGGGCGGACGGGACGATGGGGCATGCAGGTTACTGCGGCCGGAAGGTCAACAGGATGCTGACGAGGAGCTTGGCATCATCCGACAGGTTGCTGGACGAGGTCGCCGTGGTCCCGGTGACGACATACCCCCGGGTGCCGGCGATGGTGACCAGCTGCATCTGGTATAGCTCGACCCCGTCGTTGCGCTTCCAGGTATAATAGCGCACCACGGCCGGAAACGCCCCGATCATCGTGCGGTCGGTGCGGAGCCGGCGGTAGCCGTTGAACAGCAGCCCCAGGCCGGTCTCGTTCTGCGCCTCGTACTCTTCCACGCTCACGCCCGTGGGAACTTCCTCATAGGTGACGTTGACGTTGAGCCGCAGGCCCTGCACCCCAGACGGCGTGGGTCCCAGCGCCATGAACACGACGCCGGTGGGACCATTGGTCACGCTCCAGCTGTCGGGGTAGTTCAGTGAGAATCCGAGCTTGGGATGCCGGTACGTCTGCCAGGCCTGAGCGGACGCCGCCGGGACCAGCACCAGCAGACTCACAAGGGCCGCGAGCCCCTGCAGCCATCGCTGATGTCTGGGAGCGTGCATCGCCGCTACCGTGGCCGGAACGTCATCAGAATGTTTGCCAGCAGCTTCGCCTCGCCCTCCAGCTGCCCTGAGGCGGCGCCCGTGGTCCCCGTCGCGATGAAGCCACGGGTGCCGTCCACGGTCACCAGCTGCAGCTGGTAGATTTCGACGCCGTTGTTGGCCTTCCAGGTGTACTGGCGGAGCATCGCGGGGAACGACCCGGTTTTGACTCGATCCACCTGCAGCAGGCGATACGCGTTGAAGATCGACTTCAGCACATCCTGGGTCTTGTCATGATAGACGTCGACGGAGGTGCCGGAGGGGATCGTGTCATGCGTCACGTTGACGTTCAGCCGCACGCCCGGCAGCCCCGCCGCGTTGGGACCGAGCGCCATGAAGTCCACCCCGCTGACCTCTCCGGCGGGCGCCCAGCTGCCCGGATAGTTCAGCGAGAATCCCAACTGGGGGTGCCTGTACGTGACCCACGCCGGCGCGGCGAGACCGGTGGTGGCCGCGATCGTGACCGCGGCGATGACGGTGAGGATTGAAACAAATCGATGCGACACGCTGAGCCCCCCCTCGGCGCGTGACAGAAGATGCTTCACTGGTGCTGTGCCCGCCCCGGTGGAATGGCAGACGCCGCTGGTCTGGGGACGGGGTGCTACGTTCTGGCGAGGGACACGCCCGTTAGGACGACCGCGGCGCCGACGGCCTGCAGGGGGCCCAGGGTCTCGCCGAGCAGGAACCAGGAGGCGACCAGCGTCACGACGGGGATGAGATTGGAGTACACGGCCGTTTTCGGCCCGCCGACCGCCTGCACCGACGCGTACCAGACCACGTAGCCGACTACGACGGAGAACACCGTCGAGAAAGCCAGCGCGGCCCACGCCGGCCAGCTCACCGCGCCCCAGGACTGGCGCAGCAGCTCGGGCACGGCGGCCAGGATCAGCACCGGCACGCCGGCGGCCATCGTGACCGTCGTGAGCTGCAGGGGGGACATCGTCCGCAGCAGGGGGCGGGAGAGCACCGTGTACACGGCCCAGCACAATGAGCAGAAGAGCGTGAGGACATCCCCGGCCAGCGTGGCCGTGCTGATCCGCAGCCCGCCGTGGCCGGCCACCAGCACCGACAGCCCGGCAAAGGCCAGGGCGATGCCGATCCACGTCCGGGGGGCGACGCGTTCGATCCGCAGAAGTGCCGACAGTACGGCCACAAACAGCGGGACCATCGCGAGGATGACGGACGAGTTGCCGGCCGTCGTGCGGGCGAGGCCGTTGATAAAGAAGATCTGATACACGGCGTGGCCCAGCAGCCCGAGCACGATCACCAGGGGCCACTGCGCCCTCGGCACCGGCGCGCCACCCTCCCGGCGCATCACCAGGAGCAGCAGGAGCGTGGCGCCGGCGAAGCGCAGAGCGGTGAACACCATCGGGCTCATCTCGCGGAACGTGATCTTGACGATGGGGAAGTTCACGCCCCAGACGAGGACCAGGGCGAGCATGGCGAGGTCGGTCCGCCGCATCAGACGGGTTTTCCGGCCAGGCGCGTGCGTCTGACGAGGTCGCCCGCCATGAGAATGGCGGCGATCATGCTGTCGGCGCGTGCGACGCCCGTGCCGGCAATGTCGAACGCGGTGCCGTGATCCACGCTGGTGCGGAGGAACGGCAGCCCCAGTGTCACGCTGACCGCGCCGTGGAAGTCCGCCGTCTTAGCCGCGATGTGCCCCTGGTCGTGGTACAGCGAGAGGACGGCATCGTACCGCCCGTCCAGCGCCTGGGCGAACACCGCGTCGGCGGGTATTGGCCCATCCACCCGCAGTCCCTGCGCGCGCGCTTGAGCGACTGCCGGGGCGATCTCCTCATGGTCTTCGCGGCCCAGCGCCCCGCCTTCCCCGGCGTGCGGGTTCAGCGCCGCCACCGCGATCCGCGCCTCGGGAAACCCCAGTCGGCGGAGTTCGGCGGCCATGCGCGGGAGGACGGCCGCGATCCGCTCCTGCGTAACCTGCTCGAGGGCGTCCCGCAGCGAGAGGTGGCGCGTCAGGAAGAAAATCCGCAGCGTCCTGACGACAAACATCGTCAGGGGATCGGGGGACCCGGTCAGCGCTCCCAGCATTTCGGTATGCCCCAGGTGCCGGTAGCCGGCCCGCCACAGCGCTTCCTTATTAATGGGCGCGGTGGCGATCGCATCCACCCGGCCGGCGAGCGCCTCTTCCACCGCCCGCTCGATGAACTGGCCGGCCGCGCCGCCCGCCGTCGCCTGGAGTTTTCCCCACTGCAGCCGGTGGTCCACGTTGGCCAGGTCTATCAGCTGCGCGGGGCCGGACGCGGAGAACTCCAGACGGACCCCGGTCACGTCCATCGCGCGCTCCACCACCCAGCGGTCGCCGACGACCACCGCCCGCACCGACCGGCGGACCGGGTCGGATGCAAGCGACCGCATGACGATCTCCGGCCCGATCCCCGCGGGGTCGCCCAGCGTCACGGCAATGACCTGCGCGTTCATGCATCCTATTCTAGCGGGTCGCACGCAGGGGCCGCCAGAGAGGCTGTGGAAGGCTGCCCGCATGCGGAGGACGGCATGGCGGTAGAGCGCGGGTGCCTGGCCATCGGCGACATCACCGGCTACTCGACGTACCTGGCCGGGGTCGAACTGGAGCACTCACAGGACATCCTGGCCGACCTGATGGGCGTGGTGGTCGAGCAGATGCGCGGCGTCCTGCACCTGGCCAAACTCGAGGGCGACGCCGTCTTCTGCTACGGGCACGAGGGCGAGACCGACGGCGCCGGGCTCCTGACGATGACGGAGTCGTGCTACCTGGCGTTTGCAAGACGGCTGGAGCACATCAAACGCCATACGACCTGCCAATGCGACGCCTGCCGGCTCATTCCCCGGCTCAATCTCAAGTTCATGACGCACTTCGGCCAGTACGTGCTGCATGACATCGCCGGCAACCGCGAGCTGGTCGGCCAGGACGTGATCCTCGTGCACCGGCTGCTCAAGAACACGGTGGCGGACCGCACCCGGCTGCGCGGATACGCCTTCTTCACCAAGGCGTGCGTGGAGCGGTTTGGACTCGACCCTGCGGTGCTGGGGATGGTGGAGCACACGCAGGCGTTTGACGATGTCGGCGAGGTCACCGGCTATGTCCTGGATCTCGAGCGGCGCTGGCGCGAAGAGCAGGAGGGCCAGAGCGTGTACGTCGGCCCGGACCGCGGGATTACCATGGCCGAGTATGACCTGGACGCGCCCCCGGCGGTTGTGTGGGACTACCTGACCTCGCCGGCCAGGCGGCCCCTGTGGCAGGTGGACACCCGGCGGGTGGACCAACGCAACCCGCGCGGCGTGCCGGGGGTCGGCACCACGAATCACTGCGTCCACGGGGAGTTCACCGTCGACGAGGAGATTCTGGACTGGAAGCCGTTCCGCTACTTCACGGAGCGGTCCACGACGCCTGCGGGCACCGCCCTGTTCACTTTCGAGCTCGTGCCACGGGATGGAGGCCGGACGCGTGCCGTCATGCGGATGCTCCCCGACGGCGGCGTCGAAGGCCTGCGTGCGATCGAGCCGGTGCTGCCGTTGCTGCGGGAATGGGCAGGGCGCAGCGGCGAGGCACTGGCGACACTGCTGGCCGGTCTCAGCCGATGACGGGTGAGTCTCTCGTCGTCTACGGCCGCGAGTTCCGCCTGGTGGTTGAAGGACCGGATCACGAGCGCCGCTACAGCGCGGTGATTCGGGATCCGGTCACCGGACGCACCCTCACCCGCACCCCGGTGCGCGGTCGCAGTCCTGACGACGTCCGTGACCGCGCGCTGGAGGTGATGCGCAACCTGCTCGGCATCGAGCGCTTTCAGGAGCTGGTGGTCGTGGTGGCCCGCGAGCTCGCGCCCGGCGCGGCGGTGGACCTTACCGAGGACGCGCAGGCCATCCGCGCGGAGCTTGGGGGGGCGTGGGTGCTGGCGGTGCCGCTGGCGGTCCCGCGCGATGACGTGACCGATCCCGCCTCTGACCCTGCGGTCCTGCGTGCCCGCATCGAAGCGCACTTCCGTGCGCACCTCAGGAGAACTGACTCGTAGGACGCCGGCAGGAAGCCCTCGCGGCTCGACGAAATCCCAGGACGTCCGCTTCTCCAACCCTCATGGACCTCATGATCCGCAACGCCGCCATCCAGGGCCAGGCAGCCCTGTGTGACATCGGCATCCGCGGCGACCGCATCGCGGTGATCGCGCCGTCGCTTCCCGACCGGGCCCCGGCCGAGGTCGACGCCGCCGGCAGCCTCGTGACGCCGGCGCTCGTGGAACCGCACATCCACCTTGATGCCGTGCTGACCGTCGGCCAGCCGCGGCACAACCGCACCGGCTCGCTGTTTGAAGGGATCGAGATCTGGGGTGAGCGGATCAAGTCGCTCTCGCACGAGGACGTCACCCAGCGTGCCGCGACCGCGTTGAAGTGGATGCTGGCGCACGGCGTGACGCACGTCCGGACGCACGTGGATGTCTGCGACCCCAAGCTGACCGCGCTCGGGGCGCTGCTGGAGGTGCGCGACGCGGTCAAGGATGCCATGACCCTGCAGATTGTGGCGTTCCCGCAGCAGGGGATCTATTCATTTCCCGACGGCGAGCAGCTGATGGTGCGGGCGCTGGAGATGGGCGCGGACGTCGTCGGCGGCATTCCCCACTACGAGTGGACCCGCGAGTACGGGGAGCGCGACGTCCGCACCGTGCTGCGGCTGGCCGCCGAGTACGACCGCCGCGCCGACCTGCACTGCGATGAGACCG
The DNA here is from genome assembly GCA_044868695.1 of bacterium. Classification (GTDB taxonomy): domain Bacteria; phylum Sysuimicrobiota; class Sysuimicrobiia; order Sysuimicrobiales; family Kaftiobacteriaceae; genus JBIOWP01. The sequence continues at coordinate 11,582 of JBIOWP010000085.1, read as the reverse complement.
ACGACGATCAGAGCCGCTTCCTGGAGCTGGTGGCGGCGGAGACCGTCCGGCTCGGGCTCCAGGGCCGCGTCACCGCCAGCCACACCACTGCGATGCACTCCTACAACAACGCCTACGCCTACCGTCTGATCCGCTGGATCCGCCACGCGGGGGTGCACGTCATCACGAATCCATTGGACAACTCGGTGCTGCAGGGACGGTTCGACGGGTACCCCGTCCGGCGCGGCTTTACCCGGGTGAAGGAGCTGCTGGCGAACGGCATCAACGTGTGCATCGGTCACGACTCCATCATGGATCCGTGGTATCCGCTGGGGGTGGGGGATCCGGTGCAGGCCTGTTTCGTGATGGTCCACTACGGCCAGATGTCCGGCCGCGATGAGCTGGAGACGATGCTGGACCTGGTGACCACGCGGGCCGCGGCCTGCTTCGGCGCGGACGACTACGGCCTCGCGGAAGGGAAGCGCGCCGATCTGGTCGTCTTTGACGCCCCCACCGCGGTGGAGGCGGTACGCACGCTGGCGGTCCGCCGCGTCGTCGTCTCTCGCGGCAGGGTGGTCGCGCAGACCCAGCCCGCGCGCTCGGCCGTGCGTTGGAACGGCCGGGACGAGCCCGTCCGGTTCGTGCCGTGATGGCGCAGGAGAGCGCCCGCCCGGCGCCTCCGCTCCGCCCGGCCCCGCGGCGCACGCCGTTCGCCGACCTGGGGTCGTGGACCGTGTTCGCCGCGTTCCTCGTCGCGGCGTGGGAAGTCGGGTCGCGCCTGTACAACCAGCCCTACCTGCTACCGGCGCCGTCGCAAATCCTGCGCGCGCTGGGAGATGACGCCCCGCTCGTGCTCTACTACGCGAAGGTCACCTCTCAGGAGACGGTGCTCGGGTTTGTGGCCGGGTCGGCGCTGGCCCTGCTGGGAGCGATGCTGTTCGTGTGGCTGCCGCGCACGCTGGAAAACTTCCTGTACCGCCTCGTGGTGACCCTCAACAGCACGCCGTTCGTCGCCCTGGCCTCGCTGGTGGTCGTGTGGTTCGGGCTGGGGATCACGAGCAAGATCGTCATCGCGGGGCTGTACACGTTCTTTGCGGTGCTGTACCACACCCACAAGGAGTTTATCTCCGTCGATCCCATGCGCGAGGCCCTGATGGACGTGTACAATGCCTCCTGGCTGCAGCGGATGCTGCTGTTGAAGCTGCCGTCGGCGCTGCCGATCATCTTCACCAGTCTCAAAGGCGGAGTCATGGCGGCGGTCAACGGCGCGATCGTCGGCGAGCTGTTTGGCGCGTTCGAAGGTCTGGGCTACATGATCCTGGATTCGCGCTACGTCGGCAACACGGTACGGGTGTTCCTGGCCGCGGTGTTCTGCACCATGATCGGCTGGGTGTTGCTGGGGATCGTCACGGTCGCGGAACGGCTGATGCTGCCGTGGCATGTCAGCATCGCAAGAGAGCGCCCGTAGGGCGCGCACACATATCTCGGAGGTGGAGCATGCGGATGATGCACCGGATTGTGATTGTGACGCTGGCCCTGGCGCTTGCGGTGTCGGCCGGCGCCGCGGCGCAGGGACAGCCGGTCTCGATGATCGAGGCCTGGTTCATCCACAACGAGTCGATGGGTGATCCCGTCGGCGTGGAGAAGGGGTACTTCGGCAACCTGCGGGTGCAGGTGATCAGCGGCGGGCCGGGGCTGTCGCCGATCGACCGCGTCATGGCCAAGGCGCGCGCCGGCGAGATCGTGTTCGGCGTGGATTACCCATACAACATCCTGGAGGCGCGGGAGAAGCAGAGGCTTCCGCTGGTCGTTGTCTCCCACGACTTCCAGAAGTCGGCGATCCATCTGCTGTCCTGGGTGCCGCTGCGGTCCCCGAAGGACGTGAAAGGGAACGTGGCCACCTGGATCGGCTATGACAAGCAGATCAAGGCGATGATCGGCCGCGGGTGGGAGAAGCAAATCAAAGTCGTCAACCAGCAGGGCGACCCCGCGACGATCGGGGCCTGGGTGCAGAAACAGGTCCAGTTCGCGCACGCGATGGGCTACAACGAAGTACTGGTCGCCAAGCGCGTCGTGAAGGAAACGTACTACGTGTATTCGTACGCGGACGACTTCGGGATGAAATGGCCGGAGAACGTCATCTTCACCACCGAGGAGATCGTCCGCAAGTACCCGCAGATCGTCCAGCAGTTTGTGACCGGGCACTACAAGGGTTTCCAGTACGCGCTGGCCAACCGCGGCGAGACAGCCGACATCCTCTTGAAGTACAACAAGAACCTGGACAAAGCCCACGAGATCGCGGGGATGGATTTCCTGGCATCCATCATCGAGACGCCGGCGACGCGGCAGAACGGGTTGGGCTACATCGACACGGCCGCGTGGGACCGACTCGCGAACGATCTGGTGGCGGCCGGCATCTTCATGTCGACCCCAAACGTCAAAGCCGCCTACACCACGCAGTTCAGTAGCGGCGTCAAGCCGTGAACGAGACGGGGAGGCCGGCGGAGGTCCGGCCTCCTCCCATTCTCCGCCTGGAACAGATCTCCAAGACCTACGAGGTCGCCGGGACGCGCGGCGTGTTCGGGGGCGGATCGCCGCAGGCGCTGGACGTGGTGCTGAATGTCACCCTGGACGTCCAGCGGGGGGAGTTTGTCTCCGTCATCGGCCCCTCCGGATGCGGCAAGACCACCGTCCTGTTCCTGCTGGCCGGCATCCGCGTACCCACGGCGGGACGGCTCGAAGTGTGCGGCCGACCGCCGCGCGAGGCCGTGCAGGGAGGGCTGTCCTCGGTCATCTTCCAGCAGCCCGTCCTGTTCGAATGGCTCACGGTGGAGGAAAACGTCCTGCTGCCGCTGCGGCTCCGCGATCCGCGGTGGTGGGCGTGGCGGGCTCACCGCGGACAGTACCTGGCGCAGACACAGCAGGTCCTGCGGATGGTGGAGCTAGAGGCGTTTGCACGCTACCATCCCGAGAAGCTGTCCGGCGGGATGCAGCAGCGCGTCGCGCTCGCGCGCGCGCTCACGCTCGACCCGCAGGTCTTGCTGCTCGACGAGCCGTTCGGGGCGCTGGATGAGATCACCCGCGACCGGATGAATCTGGAGCTGCTGCGGCTGTATGAGCTGCGAAACCTCACCATCATCTTCGTCACGCACTCGATCGAGGAGGCGGTCTTTCTGTCGGACCGCGTGGTCGTCATGGGCCGGGGGGCGTCGCCGCGCACCGGGTCCAGCATCGTGCGGGAAGTCGCCGTGAATCTGCCGCGCCCGCGGACCGCCGCCTTGAAGGACGAGCCGGCCTTCTTCCAGGCGGTGCGCGAGGGGCGCGCGGCCCTGCGGGAGGCGCAATCGCTGCAATGACCGGAACGGGGACCGCGGACCAGGGGGCTGGCGACGCTTTCCCCACCCCCGACATCGCGCAGTGGGCAGAGGCGTGGAGGCAGACGCGCGCGTTGACCTACGACCTGCTTCGGGCGTTGCCGTACGCGGTGATGAACTTCTCTCCACAACCGGGGTTTGGGACGCTCGTCAGGCAGATGCGCCACGCGGCCGACATCCAGGGCTGCTATGTCGCGGCCATCGGCACCGGCAGGATGGATTTCCGGGCGCCCCGCCAGCGGGCGCTGGAACAGTCGAAGGAAAATCTGGCCGCCTACATGCACCATCTAGATGAAGAACTGCTCACGGCGCTGCGGAAGCTGACGCCCGAGCAACTGGCGCGGCCCATCGATTGGGGCGGGGCCACACTCACCCTCCTCCAGCACCTTCTGCGGCTGCTGCAGCACGAGACGCTTCACCATGGGATGTGGGCGTTCTACGCGAATATCGCCGACCTGCCGCTCCCCCAAAGCTGGAAAGACGCCTGGACCCTCACCTGACCCATTGATGATCTTTCTTGCTTGACAGGGCCCGGACACTGTGCGACATTAGCAATGGTCTGACCAATGGACCATTCCTCACGTCCGGAGTCAACAATTACCTCACCCGCCGCAGTCAAAGACGAGCTGGAACCTGTCCGCAAGACCCGCGTCTATGAGGAAGTCGCTGCGCAAATTCAGCGGCTGATCAACGACGGCCGCCTGCAGCCGGGGGACCACCTGCCGCCCGAGCGCGAACTGGCAGAGAGGCTGGGCGTCAGCCGGACGTCCGTGCGGGACGCGATCCGCGTACTGGAGTTGATGGGTCTCCTCGAGCCCCGCCAGGGCGAGGGGACGGTGGTCAGGGATCTGTCTCCGGACTCATTGGTCAGTCCGCTGGCGTCACTGCTGGTCCGCAACCGGACGCTGCTTGCCGATCTCTGGGACGTTCGCAAGCTGATCGAGCCGGGGGTGGCCGCCCGCGCAGCGGCGCATGCCACACCCGACGATGTGTCATCGCTGGAGGCGATTTTCAACCGCCAGCGCGAGAAGGTCCGCCAGGGCCAGCTGGCCATCGATGAGGACTCAGAGTTCCACTACGCTATCGCCACCGCCGCCAGCAACAAGGTGATCCTGCGGGTCCTGGACGTGTTGATGGACCTGCTGCGCGAGAGCCGCGAGCGCTCGCTGCAGGTCACCGGCCGACTCGAACGGTCGCTCGACGGACACCACCGCATCCTGGAGGCGATCCGGCGCCGCGACGCGGCCTCCGCCGAGGCGGCGATGCACCAGCACCTGGAAGAGATCGAAGACGTCTTGCTCCGACAGCACTCACCCCGCGTGGGAGGCTAACCAGTGGGCCGTCTCTTTGCAGTGGAAATCGTCTACCGCGGCATCTTCCAGAAGAACCTGGCCAAGAACATCAGCCGCGGGATCGTGCTTGCCGCCAAGCGCGCCGGCAAGACGGGCATTTCGTTTGGCCGCTACGGCGACAGCCCCGAGCGCAACGGGATCCCGGCGAAGAACTTCGCGATCGTCGCCACGGACGACGAGACGCTGCAGGAGGGGATGGCGAAGTACGAGCCCAAGGAAGTCGACATCTCGATTGCGGTCGACGACACGCTGTGCAAGGGCGTGGAGTCCTGGGCCTGGTACGGACTGCAGCCCATCAACCGGCTCCTCAAGCCCGGCGGCACCCTGATGGTGACCTCGATGCAGCCCGCGGAGTCGCTGGTGACGATGGCCCACCGGAAGGACGCACCCTACAATCTGGCGATCGTGAAGGGCATCCCGAGTTTCGCCGGCCTGTGGGTGTACAAAGACGACCACACCGACGTGCGCATCCTTGGCGCCATTGCTAAAGTGCTGCCGGAGCTGTTCCGCATCGACGCCGTGGAGAAGGCGATTCTGGAGGAGTGGAATGACACCCTGAAGGTGGCCTCGGCGCGCAAGGCTCACGATCGGACCACGACACGGCCGGTGCAGCCGACGGAAGGCAATCCAGAGAAACCCTACGAGTTCGAGCTCCCCAAGTGGTTCGAGATGCGGGAAGGCCTGGCGATCCCCAGCATTCCCACCGGAGCGGGCTTTTCCGACCCGGCCACGCAGCAGACCGGCGGGTTCCGTCCCGACCGCAATCCGGTCTTCAAGAAGTTCTCCACCCGCACGATGCGGCCGGTCGTGGACTTCGACACGTGCGTGAAGTGCACGCTGTGCTGGCTGCAGTGTCCGGACTCCTGTTTCGACGTCACCCCCGACGGCTACTACGACGCCAACATGCAGGCGTGCTGCGGGTGCGGCGTGTGCGAAGCGGTGTGCCCGGTGACGAACTGTATCACGATGGTCAACGAGACCGCCTTCGCGGACAACGCCAGCCAGTGGGACATGTGGAAGAAGGACAAGGCTCCATACAAGGCCTGGCTGCAGGAGAAGATTCAGCACAAACCCGAGCGGTCGCATGGGTTCCAGATCCGCGGGCAGTATGAGAAGCAGATCGACCAGATGGTGAAGGACGGGATCGTCGATACCGGCGGCGAGGCAATCACCGAGAAGGTCGTCACCGATGTCGGCGAAGCGAGCGCGGGAGGCTAAGGGGATGGCCAGGGTCATCGAGAAGGCGCAGGCCCAGAAGGAAAAGGAGTCGCTGATCAGCGGCAGCGAGGCGATCGCGGTCGCCTGCAAACTGGCCGACGTCGACGTGATCACCGCGTATCCCATCCGGCCCTATGACACGGTGATGCAGTATGTGGCCAAGCTGGTCGCCAACGGCGAGCTGGACTGCGAGTACATCGTCGCCGAATCGGAGCACTCGCAGTTCGAGATCGTTAAGCACGCCTCGGCCGCTGGGGCGCGCGTCTTCTGCGGGAGCAGCGGCGTCGGCTGGATGTATGCGTTTGAGGCGCTCACCGTCACGCCCGCGCTGCGGATCCCGATGGTCGCGATGGTCGGCAACCGCGCCCTCGACGACCCCGGGGCGTTCGGCGTGGAGCACAACGATGCGCTCGCGGTCCGCGACCTGGGCTGGCAGCTCGTGTGGGTCGACAACGCGCAGGAGGCGCTGGATACGGCGCTGATGGCCTACCGTATCGCCGAGGACCGCCGCGTCTTTCTGCCGTGCGCCATCGCCTGTGACGGCGCGTTCCTCACGCACTCGCAGTCAATGGTGAAGATTCCGCCGCAGGAGTGGGTGGACGCCTTTCTGCCGCCGTACAACCGCGGCGACCTGCTGCTGCATCCCGACAACCCGATCACTGTCGCCCCGCAGGTGAACGAGGACTGGCTGATGGAGCTGCGCAAGCACAACGACGAAGCGATGAAGCGGTCGAAGTCGGCGGTGATTCCCGAGGCGTACCGCGACTTCGAGCGGATCTTCGGCCGTTCGTACGGGAATCCGTTTTTCGAGGAGTATCAGACCGACGACGCCGACGTCGTCCTGGTCGGCATGGGCACGCTGTCGATGCCGGTGAAGGTGGCCATCCGGCAGATGCGCAAGGAAGGGAAGAAGGTCGGCTTTGTGCGGGTGCGGTGGTTCCGGCCGTTCCCGGGCGAGGAGCTGGCGCAGACACTGGGCCGTTTCAAGGCGGTGGGCGTCATCGACCGGGACTACTCGTTCGGCTCCCCGCACCTCAGTGGCGTGCTGGCCACCGAGATCCGCGCCTCGCTGTACCCGGCCGCCAAGAGGCCGCCGGTGGCCGGTTTCATCTGCGGTCTCGGAGGCCGCGAGGTGACCGTGCCGGACGTGCGACGCATGAGCGACATGCTCTTCAAGGCGGCGGCCGGTGAGACCCAGCCGCTCATCACGTGGATAGGAATTCGGGAATAGAGGAGCTGACCATGGCGGATGCCGTCGAGACCCTCCCCACACAGGTCCTGGACCCATTCAAGGGGGTCAAGAAAGTTCCACTGGAGGAGTACTTCACCTCCGGTCACCGGACGTGCCAGGGGTGCGAGTCGGCCCTGGTGATGAAGCTGATGGTCAAAGCCTCTGGCCCGCGCACCATCGTCCTGGGCAGCACCGGCTGCATGTACGTGGCCAACACGACCTACTACAGCACGTCATGGGTCGTGCCCTGGATGCACACGCAGCTGGGCAGCTCGGGGTCGGCCGGATTGGGCACCGCGGCCGCGCTGAAGGCCCTGATGCGCAAGGGAAAGATGAAGGAAGAGCCCATCAACGTCATCGCGTTTTGTGGCGACGGGGGCGGCGCGGACATGGGCCTGTCGGCGATTTCGGCCACGCTCACTCACCCGCAGTACAACGTGCTCATCCTGCTCTACGACAACGAGTCGTATGCCAACACCGACATTCAACTCTCAGGCATGACGCCGTACGGCGCGCACACCACCTTCAGCCCGCCGGGCAAGATGAAGCGGATCATGCACAGCCGCTGGAAGAAGAACGTGGCCGGCATGCTGGCCGCCGGCCATCCGGAGACGCGGTACGTGGGTACCGTCTGCGCGTCGTACGCGGTGGAGATGATGAACCGGGTGCGCAAAGCGCTGACGATCGGCGGTCCGACGTTCGTCCACTCGCTGGATCCGTGCCCCAAGGGGTGGGACTACGATCCCATGCTCTCCCACGAGCTGGGCGAGCTGGCCGTGGAGACCGGGATCTGGCCGCTGTATGAGGTCGAAAACCGCGTGCTGAAACTCTACGGCCGCACCAAAGGTATCGCCGAGAAGCGTTCCAAGCGCAAGCCAGTGCGCGACTACCTGCTGCGGCAGGGCCGCTTCGCGCACTTCACCGACGACGACATCGACTACTTCCAGTCGAAGGTTGACGACATGTGGGCGAAGTGGCTGATCCCCGGCGTCATCCCCTTCCATAAGGAGTTGGAGCAGGATCAGCCTCCGGCGTAACGGATGTACGATGCAACAGCGGGAAGATGGGGCTTACCAGGATCACGGTAAGCCCCATGTATTTTCCGGCAGGGGTAGGTCATTTCGGTGGAGGTGGGAGATAATGCGGTCGACATGGGTCAGGCCCGCCCTGGCGGCGGGGCTTGTGCTCCTGGTGAGCATCCTCACGGTCCCGGCCCTGGGCGCGGCGGGATTCAGCCCGCGCCGCCCGATTGAGTGGACGATTCCGGCGGGCACCGGCGGCGGCGCCGATCAGCAGGCCCGCTTCATGGCGCCGCTGATCGCCAAGTACAACCTCGCCCCGCAGCCCGTCATTCCGGTCAACCGGCCGGCGGGCGCCGGCGCGCAGGCCTTCTTGTGGATGATCGACAAGGCGGGCGACCCGCACACGATCCTCATCACGCTGGACAACCTCTTCGCGACGCCGGTGGCGCAGGTCATCCGCAAGCGGGACGGCTCCCGCTTCTCCTGGCGCGACCTGACGCCCATCGCGCGGCTGCTGCTGGACAACTTCGCCCTGACGATCCCCGCGGATTCGCCGTGGAAGGCGGTCGCCGACTTCGAGAAAGCCGCCAAGGCGGCGCCCAAGGGCAGCTTCAAGATGGCCGGCACCGGCAGCAAGCAGGAAGACGAGATCATCATGGTCTTGCTGGAGCAGGCGTGGGACGTCGACTTCACGTACGTGCCGTTCTCGGGCGGCGGGGCGGTGGCGGCGGCGGTGGTGGGCAAGCAGGTCGATTTCACGGTGAACAACCCGCTCGAGATGGTCGGTCATTGGGAGGGCGGCCGCGTACGCCCGCTGGCGATCTTCGCCAGCGACCGGGTGCAGTCGCCGCAGTGGAAGGACGTCCCGACCATGAAGGAGCTGGGATTTCCCATCGAGTATCAGATGCTGCGCGGTGTGTTCGGGACCGCCAACATGCCGCCTGATGCCGTGGCCTTCTACCAGGGCGTGTTCAGCAAGTTGATGGACACGCCGGAGATGGCAGACTTCATCGAGCGTGGCGCGTTCACCAAGGCGTTCCTGACCGGAGCGGAGTTCTTGCGATACCTCGATCAGAAGGACGCCACGGTGAAGAACTTGATGATCAAAGGCGGTCTGGCCGAGCAGTAGCGCAGGCGTGGGCGGGCGTGGGCTCTGCGCCCGCCCACTGCACGTACGCTCTCCACCACCCCTGGGAGGCATCATGCGCAAGGCAGAAACAGCCGTTGCGGCCGCGCTCCTGGTCGGCGCCGGCGCGATGGTTTGGCAGGCGCTGCATCTGTCGGTGACCTGGACATCGATCGGGCCCGGCGCCGGCTTCTTCCCCTTCTGGCTGTCCGTCGGCGTGCTGCTGACCGCCGCGATCGTGGTGGTGCAGAGCCTGCGCCCGCAGACGATCGACCGCGACGCGGCTCCCTTCATTCCCGGATACGCGTGGAAGCCGCTCGTGGTGGTCTTCGCGCCGATGGTGGCGGTGATCGTCCTGCTGGACCTGCTGGGGATCTACATCGGTGGCGCGATCTACCTCGCCGGCTACATGTGGCTTGTCGGGCGGCACCGCTGGATTTCGATCGCCCTGGTCAGCGTGCTGGTGCCGCTTGCGCTCTTTTTCATCTTCGAACGGTGGTTCTTGCTGCCCCTACCGAAAGGCATCATCCTCGAGACGCTCCTGTACGGGAAATAGAGCATGAGCGTCCTGTCTGTCTTCAACGATCTCCTGTACGGCCTAGGCGTCGCCCTCGCGCCGGCGCATCTCCTCATCGCGGTGATCGGATTGATCCTCGGCACCGCGATCGGTGTGCTGCCGGGGCTGGGCGGGACGAACGGAGTGGCACTGCTGCTGCCACTGACGTTCACACTGACGCCCACCGGCGCGATCATCCTGCTGGCTTCGGTGTACTGGGGCGCGATCTTCGGCGGTGCCATCACCTCGATCCTGTTCAACATCCCCGGGGAGCCCTGGTCGGTGGCGACGACCTTCGACGGCCACCCGCTGGCCAAGCAGGGACGGCCGGGGCTCGCGCTGACGGCGGCGTTCAGCTCCTCGTTCATCGGCGCCCTCGTGTCCATCCTCTTGTTCACGTTCTTCGCGCCGCCGCTAGCTGAGATTGCCCTCAAATTTGGACCGCCCGAGAACTTCGCCGTGCTGCTGCTGGCGTTCGCCACGTTTACCGGGCTGGGCGGCGGGCAGCCGGCCAAGACCATTTTGATGACCCTGCTCGGGCTGCTGCTCAGCACCGTGGGCTTTGACATCGTCAGCGGGCAGCCGCGTATGAACTTCGGCTTCATCGAACTGCAGAGCGGCATCAACTTCATCGTCATTGCTATCGGGCTGTTCGGCCTGGGGGAGATCTTCCTGACGGTGGAAGAGGGCCTGAAGCTGGAGGGGGTCAAGGGGCGCGTCAGCTTCGGGGACGTGTGGGAGACCTGGCGGATGTTCCCGCGCTATTTCGCCACTATCGTCCGGAGCACCATCCTCGGCTTCTGGATCGGCGTCCTGCCCGGCACCGGCGCCACGCCTGCGTCGTTCATGAGCTACGGGCTGGCCAAGCAGTTTAGCAAGCATCCGGAGCGGTTCGGCAAAGGCGAAGTCGAGGGCGTCGTCGCCCCGGAGACGGCCGCGCACTCCGCCGGCATTGGGTCGCTGCTGCCGATGATCACGCTGGGCATCCCCGGATCCCCCACAGCCGCCGTGATGCTGGCCGGATTCTTCATCTGGGGCCTCAACCCGGGGCCGCTGCTGTTCACGGAGCAGCGCGAGTTTGTGTGGGGTTTGATCGGGTCGATGTACGTCGCCAACGTCCTTGGCGTGCTGATCGTACTGACCATGGTGCCGGTATTTGCGGCGATCAACCGGATCCCGTTCGGGATCCTGGCGCCGTTGATCGTCATCATGTCCAGCATCGGAGCATACGCGACGAACAACCAGGTCCTGGACTTGTGGATCATGCTGGGGTCGGGCGTCGTCGGGTACGGGTTCAAGAAGCTCGGCTACCCGCTGGCGCCGCTCGTGGTTGCGCTGGTGCTGGGCGACATGACCGAGCAGGCGCTGCGCCAGAGCCTGATCATGGGGGACGGGACTCCACTGTTCTTCTTGGGCCGTCCCATTGCGATGGTCTTCATCGTGGCTAGCGCGCTGCTGTTTGCCTTGCCGGCGATCCGCGCCTACCGGGGCCGCGGGAAGATCGGCGGCGCGCCGCGTCCGGCAGAAGCGTGATGTGGTAGAATGTGGGACACACATGAGTTCCTCTGACGTCCTGCGTCCGCAACTCCCGCGCGGCTGCATCTGTCTGCACCCCACAAATTCGCGGGAGCGAACTTGTGGGGACCCCGAAACTAGGCGGAGGCAGGCTGTGCCTTCGCTGACCCGCGCGGGTTAAGCTTCTCGAAGGCCACAACCTGTCTCCG
>JBIOWP010000084.1:0-76595 GCA_044868695.1 bacterium | reverse complement strand
GGTGGACGGGGGAGTCGCAAAAGGGTCCGCCCGCAGCATCGAGCCCTTCCACCTCACACACGCCCTGGCCGAGTGCGCCGATCTGCTGGAACGGTTCGGGGGTCATGCCATGGCTGCTGGGCTCACGACGACGGCGGCCCGCGTCCCTGAGTTCACCCGCCGCTTCGGGGAGGTCGCCTCGTCGCGCCTGAGGCCCGATGACCTCATCCCGGCGCTTGCCGTAGACGGCGAGGTCACGCTCGAGTCGCTCACGCCCGCGCTGGCCGACCAATTGCAGCAACTGGCCCCGTTTGGCATGGGGAACCCTGAGCCTGTCTTCGCCGCCCGGGACCTGCTCGCGGTGACCACGCACGTGATGGGAGACGGGCAGCACCTGCGTCTCGGCATCACCGATGGGCGCGCCTTCGCTGAAGCGGTTGGGTTCCGGCTCGGTGACGCGTCGGAACTGCTGGCCTTTACCCGCGCCCGGATCGACCTCGCCTTCACGGTGCGTCTGGATCGTTGGGAGGATCGCCCGCGCGTCCAGCTGATGGTAGAAGATCTGGCGACGCCCGACCTGGATCTGGGAGAAGTTCTGACCGACGGCCGGATGTTGGTCGACCGCCTGTTTGCGCGGGCGGGGGACTACCTGGGCGAGGGCGCTCTGGGACTCGAAGAAGCCGGCGCGTTTCACACGAAAGTCGCCGGGGTGACGTTCGAGGGGCGGCAGGACGTTGTCCGGTCTCTGGTCCCCGGCGATCCGCTGCTGCTGCGTCGCGAACCCGACAACCCTCACGATCCTCATGCGGTCAAAGTGCTGACGGGTTCCGGCGCTCAGGTGGGATTTCTCAGCGCGCGCGTCGCGGCCAGGCTCGCGCCGTCTATGGACACCGGGGTCCGGTACGCGGCCACGGTCTCTCAGCTCACCGGCGGGGGCGACCGCAGCTACGGCGTGAACATCCACATCCAGCGCCACGATGGTCCCGCCGATGAGCCTGACCCGGGCGGGGCTCTTCGACTCGCCTGGAGGGAGCTGCCGGCGGCGGACGTTATCGAGCGGGTCCGCGTCCACCTGCATCGTGGACGCCGCCTGCGCGATCCCCAATTCGCCGCGATCAAGGCCATCCTCGATGGCCGGCCGATCCGGGGCATCTTCGGTCCGGGGCGCGGACGGCGGGCCATCATTGGGATTGCCGCGGCCTGCTGGGTGATCTCCGGCCGGGGTCCGGTGGTCATCGCGGTTCCTCTGCAGTCCCAGGTGGACCGGTGGTACGAACGGCTGGCCGCAGGCCTGCGGGAGATCGGCGTGCGCTGCGCCCGCGCCCACGGCGCCCTGCGCTTCCGCGCCCGCCAGCATCTGCTGCAGGCGCTGCAGGCCGGATCGGTGGACGTCGTCCTGGCTAGCGCGGAATACTTGCGGGCCGGGACGCCCCCACTGCGCGCGTCTTTGCTTCTCGGAGATTGCGACCCTACAATGGAGAATAACCCGCTGGAGGCGGCCGTGCACGCGCCGGGGGTCTCCCAGTGGGGCCTGTTTGCATCCTCCGGAGGGGGACCGCAGCCGGAACACGGTGAGGTCATCACCGATGCCTTCCTGCGCGTAAACCTCCGGCTGATCGACCGGCGGGGCACGGTGGACCGCGACGCCGCGCTCGCGGCGATTGTCGGCCGCGGGGAGAAGACGCTGATCTACGCCGGCACCAGGGCGGAGGCCGTTGCGGTCGCGGCCCGGCTGCGCGACACGACACACGGGCCGGTCGCCTATTACCACGGAGGACTCCCCGTCCGGGTGCGGGAGGTCGTTGAGCAGTTGTTTGCGGACGGCAAGATTTCGGTGCTCGTGGCGTCGGACGGATTCACCGCCGAGGCCGCACCCGCGGACATCCGGCAGGCCGCCGTGGCCGGGCTGCCGGTGCACCGGGGGGATTTCCTTGAGGTCATCGGGTCGGCCGGATTGGATGGACGGCAGGCCACGGTGACGTTGTTATATCGGAAGGAGGATCTCGCGGCGACGGCAGTGATCCTGGACCAGGACCATCCGAATCGGGAGACCCTGGCGGCGGTCTATCGAGTGGTCCGCGAAGAAGTTGAGCGGGCGGGCGCCGCGCAGTGGCCGGATGAAACGGTGCGGACGGCGCTGGAGGCCGCAGGGGTCTCACCCAGGACCGCCGGCATCGCACTGGACATCTTGGCCGAGGCAGGGGCGGTCCAGCGGGAGTACGATGGAGAGCGGTGGCGCATTACGCCCGCCGGGCAGGAGCGCCGGGACTTAACCACGTCGCTGCGGTACGCCGAAGGCCGTCGCGAAGCGCAGGCCCTGGCCGACGTGAGCCGCTGGGCCTTCGGCCCGCTGACCGACATCCTAAAAGCGGTAGCCGGACCGACCGCGGGAACAACGGCGTGAATCTGTTGGATCTAGAGAACTGCGAATCTTTTGGATCTATTGGATCTATTGAATCTTGGATCCAATAGATTCAACAGATTCAAGAGATTCAACAGATTTGTGACTCAAGGATGAAGTGGCTGCAGGCTCGACAAACGGACGCGTTCCGGGACCTGCCGGCCGACATTCAGGCCCTGCTGGCGAAGATGCGCGAGCACTTCCCCAAAGCAGACCTGGATGTCATCCGCGCGGCGTATGCCTTCGCGGCACACGCCCACCGGACGCAGACCCGCGCCTCCGGGGAGCCGTATATCAACCACTCTCTCGCCGTCGCCTCCACCCTGGTCGATCTGCGGCTGGACCCCGTGACGGTCGCCTCCGCGCTGCTGCACGACGTCGCCGAAGACACCGGCGTCACGCTCAAAGAAGTTCAGGAACACTTCGGGCTCGAGATTGCCGCCCTGGTGGACGGGGTCACCAAGCTCGGGAAGATTGAGTGGATGAGCCGTGAGGAACGGCAGGCGGAAAACCTGCGGAAGATGTTCCTGGCGATGGCCAGCGACATTAGGATCGTGCTCATCAAGCTGGCCGACCGCCTGCACAACATGCGCACCATCCAGTACCTGCCCGAGTGGAAGCAGCGGCGCACCAGCCAGGAAACCCTCGATATCTACGCGCCGCTGGCAGAACGGCTGGGGATCGGGACAATCCAGCGGGAACTGGAGGACCTCGCGTTCGGCGTCCTGCAGGCGGAGCCGTTCCAGGAAATCAAGAGTCAGCTGGCGCAGGCCGAGGCGACCCGCGCCCAGTTCCTCGAGCAGGTGGCCGAGACCCTCCACCGGGAGTTGAACCGCGCCGGTCTCAGCGTGGGCCGCGAGCAGATCACCGCCCGGCCGAAGCACGTGTACAGCATCTGGCGCAAGATGCAGCGCCCCAAGTACGCCGGCCAGCCGGTGGCCCGCATCTACGATCGCCTGGGTGTCCGCGCCATCGTGGACGACGTAAAGGAATGCTACGCGGCGCTGGGCGTCGTGCACTCCCTCTGGAAGCCCATCCCCGGCGAGTTCGACGACTACATCGCGAACCCGAAGACCAGCGGGTACCAGTCCCTCCACACCACCGTGCTCTACGAAGGCGAGCCGCTGGAGATCCAGATTCGCACCCTCCAGATGCACCGCGAGGCCGAGCACGGCATTGCGGCGCACTGGAAATATAAGGAAGGCAAACCGGCAGAACGAGAGTTCGAGCAGAAGCTGTCCTGGCTGCGGCACCTGCTGGACTGGCACTCGGAACTGCAGGACGCCCGGACGTTTGTGCAGTCGGTCAAGCTGGATCTCTTCCAGAACGAGGTATTCGTCTTCACCCCCAAGGGCGACGTCATCGACCTGCCGTCCGGTGCCACGCCGGTCGACTTCGCGTACCGGATCCACACCGACGTCGGCCACCGGTGCGTCGGCGCCAAGGTGAGCGGGCGGCTCGTGCCGCTGTCGTACCGTCTCCGCACCGGCGACATCGTGGAAGTCGTGACGAGCAAGACCAGCGCGGGCCCCAGCCGGGACTGGCTGGCGTTCGTCACCACCAACAACGCCCGGACGAAGATCCGGCAGTGGTTCAAGAAGGAGGCGCGCGACGAGAACATCCAGCGGGGCCGGGAGATGCTGGAGAAGGAGCTCCGGAGGCTGGGGGCGCTCACCGCTCTGATGAAGCCGGACAAGCTGCGGGACGCCGCGCCGGCATTCGACCTGCCGTCAGAAGAGGAACTGCTCGCGGCCCTGGGCAACGGCGACATCTCGCTGCTGTCCGTCATCACCGCCCTGCGCGGGGAACCGCGCGCCGCCGAAGCCCCACCCGCGGCGGCGCCCATGCCCACCGCGCCGGCTCCATCGCCCGCAGGCGTACGCGTACGCGGCGCCGACAACGTACTGACGCGCTTCTCGCGCTGCTGCACGCCGCTGCCCGGCGACCGCATTGTCGGATACGTCACGCGCGGGCGAGGCGTCACGATCCATCGCCAGGACTGCCCGAACGTGGACTCGCTGCGTACCCATCCGGAGCGCGTGATCGAGGTCGAATGGGAGTCTATCCCCGAAGGATCCTACCAGGTGGAAATCGAAGTGGCGGCGTTCGATCGGGTGGGGCTGTTGAAAGACGTCCTGGCGGCGATCGCGGACAGCAAGACCAACGTGGTCTCGGTCAACGCCCGCGTGCGCAAGGACAAAGTCGGGGTCATCAACGTCGTCCTGGACATCCGCAACGTCGCGCAGCTGCACGCGGTGATGCAGAAGGTCGGCAAAGTCCCCGAGGTGTACTCCGTCGACCGCGTGGTGCACTCGTGACCCGCGCCTCGCGCAAGACTCCGCGGACGCCCAAGTCATCGGCGCACGGGCTGGCCGCGCCGCCGGGCGATCTCCAACGGATGCTGGTGGCCTACCTCGACGCGCTCAACCACCGGGACCTGGACCGGTTGATGACCTTTTACGCGGACGGGGCCATCCTGGAGTTCCCAGCCAGCCCGCGGATGGAAGGGAAGGACAAGATCCGGCGGGCGTTTGCATCATTCTTTGAGAACTGGGACGAGACCAGCACCTACGAGGCGGTCATCGTTTCCGGGAACGCGGCCGCGGTGGAGGGCACAGTCACCGGGCGCCACCGCACCCTGCACCTGCGCATTCCCGGAAGGATCCCCGCAGACGCCCCGACCTACCGGCACCGATTCGCGATGTTCGTCGACGTCGCTGCCGGGGCGATCCGCCGGCAGCGCGTCTACTACGACGCCCGCGAGCTCGTCAAACAACTCCTTGGACAGGCGTGAACGGAAGGTTCCCCCGCCCACGCGTCTAAATGCCTGAAGCGTACTTTTCGTCAGGGCGGAGGGTCTTGTGAAGCGCAGCACGGCGGCCCGGGTGGGCGTGTTTACGGAATCGGTCATCCGCGAGATGACCCGCCTCAACGCCCTCCACGGCGGCGTCAACCTCGCGCAGGGCTTCCCGGACTTCGAGCCGCCGGCAGAGCTGCTGGACGCGGCCGCGAAGGCGCTGCGGGAGGGGCACAACCAGTACGCCATCACCTGGGGCTCGGCCCGGTTGCGGCAGGCGATTGCCGAAAAGTTCGCCTGGTACAACGGGGTCGAGGTGGATCCCGAGCGCCACCTCACCGTCACTTGCGGCGCGACGGAAGCCATGATGGCCACGCTGCTCGCCATCATCGACCCGGGCGACGAGGTCATCATCTTCGAGCCCTTCTACGAAAATTACGGGCCGGACGCCGCCCTGACCGGGGCGTCGCCGCGGTACGTGGCGATGCACCTTGACGATCCGGAGTTCCGGTTCGACCCGGAGGACCTCCGCCGGGCCTTCTCGCCCAGGACCAAAGCGGTCATCGTCAACACCCCTCACAACCCCACCGGGAAAGTGTTCACGCGCGCCGAGCTCGAGCTGATCGCCGACCTGTGCGTTCGCCACGACGCGCTCGCGGTGACAGATGAAGTGTACGAACACCTCCTCTACGATGACCGCCGGCACATCAGCCTGGCGTCGCTCCCGGGGATGGCGGAGCGAACGGTGACGATCAACAGCGCGAGCAAGACGTACAGTGTGACCGGGTGGCGCGTCGGGTGGACGATCTGCAAGAACGCCGACATCACCACCGCGATCCGCAAGGCGCACGACTTCCTCACCGTCGGCGCCGCGGCGCCGCTGCAGGAGGCCGCCGTCACGGCCCTGCACTTTCCCCGCCAGTACTACGCCGATCTGGCCGCGATGTACCGCCGCAAACGGGACCGGCTGCTGGGGATTCTGCAGGAGACCGGATTCCAGCCGATCGTGCCCCGGGGCGCATACTACATCATGGCCGATATCGGCGGGTTCGGCGACGACGACGTCGCGTTCACGCAGTTTCTGGTCAAAGACGTCGGGGTGGCGACGGTCCCCGGCAGCAGTTTCTTCCATGACCCGGCGCGGGGCAGGCGCTACATCCGCTTCGCCTATCCCAAGCGCGAAGAAACGTTCGATGACGTTGCCCGGCGCCTGGCCCGTCTTCCCAAGGCCGTTGCAAAGTTGAAGCGCTGAACAGGTGGAGAGCCCGTAGCGGGATGGAGAAGACCGCACCTCCGGTGGCTGTCGCGTGGGACGCCTACCGCGCGGAATTTCCTATCTTCGAGCGCACGACCTATTTCAACTCCTGCTCGCTGGGTGCGGTGTCGACCCGTGTCGCCGCCGCGGTACGCCGGTTCGTCGAGTTGTGGGATGCGTCGGGCGCCGCGGCGTGGCACGGACCGTGGCACGATGAGATCGAGCGGCTGCGGGAGCGCTTCGCGGGCCTCATCGGAGCCGCCCCCGACGAAGTGGCCCTGTTCCCATCGGTGACCGCGGCGCTCACGGCGGTAGCCAGCGCCTTCGACTACCGCGCCAGACCAAAGGTCGTCATCAGCGACTTGGAGTTCCCGACCACGGTGTACCAGTGGCTCGTCAAGGAACGGGAGGGGGTCGCGCTGCACATGCTGCGCAGCCCCGACCAGCTCTCCGTGCCCATCGACCTGTACGAGCAGGCGACAGACGAGCGGACGCAGCTGCTCGTGGCATCGCACGTGTACTTCACCAGCGGAGTGATTCAGGACATCGCCGCACTGGCACGCATCGCGCGTGAACGCGGCGCGCACAGCCTCATCGACGCCTACCACGCCACCGGACAGCTTCCCACCGACGTGCACGCGACCGGGGTCGACTTTCTGATCACAGGCGGGCTGAAGTGGTTGCTGGGGGGACCAGGGATCGCCTATCTGTACGTCCGGCGAGACCTGGCCGGCCGGCTGCGGCCGAGTGACGTCGGCTGGTTCGCGCACCGCGACCAGTTCGCCTTTGACATTCATCACTTCGACTACGCGGACGGCGCGCGACGGTTTGAGGGAGGCACGCCATCGGTGGCGGCCATCTATGCGGGAAGTGCGGGATTGGAGATGGTGGAAGAGATCGGTGTCCCGCGGATCCGGCGGCGCCAGGTGGAGTTGCTGGAGGTCGTGATCGACGCGGCCCGCACCCGTCACCTCCGGCCCCGTGTCGGCGGCCGCGGCGAGGCGCATGCCGGCATCGTCACGGTGCCGCGGACGGATCCACGCGCGGTCGTCTCCGCGCTCGCCCGCCGGGGCATCATCGCCGACGCCCGGCCCGGCATCGTGCGCCTGTCGCCGTACTTTTACAACACCCCGGACGAGTGTGCGCGCGTGGTGGCCGCCATTGCCGACCTCGAACGGGACGGCATCGCGTAGCCGCGCCCCCGGGAGCAGATGCCGGAGACAACGGTGTATCTGGCGCGCCACGGCATGCACGACTGGCTGCGGCCGGACCACGGCCGCCTGGCCGGCACGCTGCCCGGGGTCGGATTGAACGAGCAGGGGATTCGCGAAGCGACTCACCTCGCGATGCGGCTGGCCGGCGAACCGCTCGCCTGGGTGGCCAGCAGCCCCCTCCAGCGCACGATGCAGACCGCGGACATCATCGCTCGTGAGCACGGCCTGACGGTGAAACCCGACGACCGGCTCATCGAGTGGCGCTTCGGTCCCTGGGAAGGGATGGAGATTGCGGAGATCCAGCGGAGGTACCCCGCACAGTGGAGCACCTGGCGGGAGCGCCCCGACGACCTGCGCCTTGACGGGGCTGAGCGCCTTGACCAGGTGGCCGACCGCATGGAAATTGCGTACCGGGAGTGGGCAGGGCGCGGCGAGCCCGGGGTGCTGGTCTCGCACCAGGATCCGCTGTCGGCGCTGCTCTGTCGGCTGCTGCACGCCCCGCTGAACGGGATCCGCGCACTGGAGATCGGAACCGGAGGGCTCTCGGCCTGCCGGGAAACGACCTACGGCACGGTCGTCGCCGGCATCAACATCGGCACGCCGATGTCATGACGGAACCCGCCGCGGGACGGGAGCTGACCCTCGACGCGCTGGAGACGCTGGCCCGCGCGCGCGGTTATGAGTTCTCGCGTGAGAGGCTCCAGGCGGTGCTCCCCGAAGTCCGCCGCCTGCACGAGCTGGTCCGCCGGCTCGACGCGCTAGCCCTGGGCGAGGAACCGCCGGCGGAGGGGGGCGCTCCTACGTGAACGCGGCCGACCTGTGCTTTGCGCCGGCGGCCACGATCGCTTCGATGGTGGGCAATGGATCCATCTCCGCGGTGGATGTGGCGGAAGCCCACCTGGAGCAACTCGCCTCCTCCGACCGTCTCTTGAACAGTTTCATCCGGCCGATGCCCGAAGAGGCGCTCCTGACCGCGCGGCGGATCGACGCCGCGGTGCGCGCGGGCCGGTCCCCGGCGCCGATCGCCGGCGTTCCCATCGCCGTCAAGGACATCATCGACATCGCCGGCGTGCCCACGACATCCGGCGCGCACCGCCGGTTTCACACCACCCCGGCGGAGGACGCCCCGGTGGTGGCGCGCCTGCGCACCGCCGGAGCCGTGATCGTCGGGAAAACCGGCCTGCACGAATTCGCCTACGGCGTCACGAACATCAACCCGCACATGGGCCCGGTGCGCAATCCCTGGGACCGCTCGCGCATTCCTGGGGGATCCAGTGGAGGGTCGGCCGCGGCCGTCGCGGCCGGCTTCTGCGCCGCCGCGCTCGGCAGCGACACGGGCGGATCCATCCGCATTCCGGCGTCGCTGTGCGGTGTCACGGGCCTGAAACCGACGCGCGGAGTCGTGCCGACGGCCGGCGTCGTTCCGCTGGCCTGGAGCCTCGACCATCTCGGACCCCTCGCCCGCACGGCGGCGGACGCGGCGCTGCTCCTGTCCGTCCTGGCTGGCACGCCGCAGATGACCTCAGAGCTCACTCGAGGGATGGCCGGCCTGCGCGTGGGCATCCCGAAGGAATTCTTTTGGGACGGCGTGGACGCTGAAGTGAGTGCCGCCTGCCAGCAGGCGGTCCGCACCCTCGCCGGTCTCGGAGCCGCGGTGACGGATGTGTCGATCCCGCACGCCGCGGATGCCGGCGCCGCCTCGGCCCTGGTGCTCACGGCCGAAGCGTCAGCGTACCATGAGCGACGCCTTCGGGAGCACGGGGAGGCCTACGGACCGGATGTGCGCATCCGGCTGGACCGCGGCCTGTTCCTCTCCGCGGCCGATTATCTCATTGGGCTGCGCGCCCGGCGCTTCCTGACGCGGGAATTCCTGGAGGCGATCGCGGGCGTCGACCTCATCCTGACGCCCGCCACCGCCGTCCCAGCGGCGCCGATCGAAGAAGACCAGGAGAAGGCGCCGGCCGCGTCGCTCGCGATGAGCGCCGAGTACACGCGGTGCACCAATCCGTTCAACCTCACGGGGCTGCCCGCGCTGTCCGTTCCCTGCGGATTCACGTCGGGCGGCCTGCCTATCGGACTCCAGATTGTGGGCAAGCCGTTCGCCGACGCGACGGTGCTGCGTGCGGGACACGCGTACCAGCAGGCGACAGACTGGCACCTGCGGCGCCCCGTGCTGACCTGACGGAAGCGGGAAACGGGAAGCGGGAAACGGCCCGGCAGGCAATTCCCGTTTCCCGTTTCCGGGCTTCCTGCTTCCCGTTTCCGTTAGTTAGGCGAGGAAGGACGTCAAGAGTCTCTGCTCAAGGTCTTTGTGGACCTCGGAGAGGTCTTTGACCGTGTCCACCGCGCGCCAGTAGGACCGGGACTTGTACGCGGCCAGCTGGTGCTCGGCGGCAAGGCGGGGGAAGGTCGTGTCTTCTTGATCGCCCTGGTCAGGGAGCAGGCTCTGGATCTCGCGCGACAGGACGTAGATGCCGCCGTTGATCCAATAGGGGAGTTCCGGCTTCTCTCGGAAGGCGACGATCTTCTCGTCCGCGTCCACTTCAACAATTCCGTATTGGCTGACAAACGGCGTCAGCATCACGGTCGCCATGCAATTGCTGGCGCGGTGGGTCTGCACCAGGTTCTTGATCCGCACGTTAGTGAGGACATCGCCGTTGGTCGCCAGGCAGGCATCCTCGCCGGCGCGCAGGAGGCCGAACCCGAGCTTGAGCGCGCCGCCGCGTCCGAGGGGCTGGGGCTCCACGGCGTACTGGATCTGCACGCCCCACTTCTCGCCCACTCCAAAGTACTCCTGGATCACCTCGTGACGGTAGCCGCAGACAATGATGATCTCGGTGACTCCCTGCGCCTGCAGCCACTGGAGCTGGTATCCCAACAGCGGGATCCCGAGGATTTCCACCATCGGCTTGGGCCGGTCAGACGTGAACGGCCGCAGCCGTTCGCCCTTTCCGCCCGCCAGGATGATGGCCTGCATCGTCACACCCCCACGTCAACCGCGTGTACCATTCTTGCCGGTCCGGCGGCTTTCCTAGTATAATCCATCCACAGTGCGGCGATGACGGAGACCAGTAGGGGCGACGGCTCCCGTCCCTGAATGGGGATGGGAGTCTTTCATTTCAGTCCGGGCGGAGACGCGCATGAAAGCTCCTCGAGGAATCCACGACATTCTTCCGGACGAGACACCGCAGTGGCAGGCGCTGGAATCCCTCATCCGGGAGTTCTCCGCCCGGTACGGGTACCGGGAGATCCGCACGCCGCCCGTCGAGCAGACCGAGGTGTTCCAGCGGACGGCCGGCGAGACATCCGACATCGTCGAGAAGGAGATGTACACGTTTGCGGACCGGGGCGGGCGGAGTCTCACCCTGCGGCCGGAAGGCACGGCGGGGGTGGTCCGCGCCTACCTTGAGCACGGCATGGCCTCATGGCCCCAGCCGGTCCGGCTCTACTACGTCGCCCCGATGTTCCGGTACGACCGGCCGCAGAAGGGCCGGTACCGGATGCATAACCAGTTCGGGGCGGAGGCTCTGGGCTCGCCGTCCCCGACGGCCGACGTCGAGGTACTCAGCCTGCCCATCAGGCTTATTCAGAGCCTGGGGCTCACCGAGGTGCAGGTCCACCTGAACACCGTCGGCGATCCGGTGTGCCGGCCGGCCTACCTGCAGGCGCTGCGGGAGTATTTCCGGCCTCATCGCGACGCACTGTGCGAGGATTGCGCCCGCCGGCTGGATGTCAACCCGCTCCGGATCCTGGAGTGCAAGGTGCCGGCCGATCACGCGATTGCCGAAGGCGCGCCCCGCATCACCGCCTACCTCGACGATGCCTGCCGCGCGCACTTCGAGGGCGTGAAACAGTTGCTGGCGGCGCTGGAAATCCCATTCGTCGAGGATCCGTTCATCGTGCGCGGGCTGGACTACTACACCCGCACCGCGGTTGAGATTCACTCGGGCCGCCTCGGCGGGGCGCAGCACCAGGTGCTGGGCGGCGGGCGGTATGACGGCCTCGCCGAGCAGCTTGGGGGCCCGCACACGCCGGGGGTCGGGTTCGGCCTGGGCATCGAGCGGCTGCTCCTCGTCCTGCGCGCCGAAGGACTCGACATTCCCTCCCGCACGCATGTGGACGGATTGGATGTGTTCGTCGCCGCGGTGGGCCCTGAGGCGGAGCGGGAAGCTTTCCGCCTGCTCGACCGTATCCGCGCCGCCGGCCTGCGGGCGGTGGGTGAAACGATCGACCGCGGCCTCCGTGCGCAGATGAAGCAGGCCGACCGTCTCGGGGCACGGTTCGCCGTGATTCTCGGCGAGCAGGAGGTGGCCGGGCGGCGCGCTGGCGTGCGGGACATGCGGGCCGGGACTCAGCAAGACATTCCGCTGGACCGGGTCATCGCCCACCTCACCGCGGCGGCCCGGAACGGAGCGTGAGCGGGATGCCGGCCATGGGGCGCACCCTCATCAGAGACCTCCGCTCGCATGTCGGGCGCGAGGTGAAAGTCTGCGGGTGGGTCAGGACCATCCGGGACCAGAAACGCGTGCAGTTCCTTATCCTCCGCGACCATACGGGACTGGCCCAGGCGACCACCGAGCGCAGCCCAGGGAAGAGCGCCATCAACAACACCATCGCATCCCTCACCCGCGAGTCGGCGGTGACGGTGACCGGCACGGTGGTCGAGAACCCAATCGTCAAGACCGGCGGGGTCGAGATCGCCATCCGAGACCTGCGGGTCGAGGGACTGGCCGACCGCCTGCTCCCGCTTGACGTGTCCGGCCCCCAGGAATCAAATCCGGAGGTCCGGCTCAACTGGCGGATGCTCGACCTGCGCCACCCCGAGAATCTGCTCATCTTCCGCGTCCAGACGGCCGTCGAGCACGCGATGCGGGAATTCTGGATCCATGAGGGGTTCATCGAGATCCACTCGCCGAAGCTGATGGGCAGCGCCAGTGAGTCGGGAGCCGAGTTGTTCACGCTCGACTACTTCGGACGCCCGGCCTATCTGGCGCAATCCCCGCAATTCTACAAACAGATGGCGATGGCCGCCGGGTTCGATCGTGTCTTCGAGATCGGACCGGCGTTCCGCGCCGACCCGTCGTTCACCCCGCGCCATGCCACGGAGTTCACCAGTGTGGACATGGAGATGTCATGGATCGAGTCGCATGAGGATGTGATGGCCTTCAAAGAACGCTGGCTGCAGCATGCGCTGGGGCGCGTGCGGGAGGAGTTCGGCCCACAGATCCGGGAGGCGTTCGGTGCCGAGGTCATCGTGCCGGAGATCCCGTTTCCGCGCATCCCGATGGATGAGGTCCTGCGCATCGTCGCCCTGCGCGGGCACACGCCGGAGCGCAGGGGCGACCTCGACCCGGCCGGGGAGCGGATGATCGGCGAGTACGCCGCCCTGGAACTCGGGCACCAGTTCGTGTTTGTCACCGACTACCCGGCCGCTGTGAGAGCCTTCTACCACATGCGGTACGACCACGCGCCGGCGACCACCAAGAGCTTCGACCTCCTGTGGAACGGCATCGAGATGAGCACCGGCGCGCAGCGCGAGCACCGGTACGACGTGCTCGTGGCGCAGGCGAAAGAGGCGGGGCTGAGCCTGGAGCCGATCCAGTTCTATCTGGACTTCTTCAAATATGGGTGTCCGCCGCACGGGGGATTCGGGTTCGGATTGAGCCGTATGCTGATGGTCCTGCTCAACCGGCCCAGCATCCGCGAGGTGACCTACATCTACCGGGGACCCACCAGACTCCACCCCTAGATTGCAATTTCGTGCCCTGGGGCGTACGATGGCCGTAAGCAGGGTTCCTGCCGTGTGCGTGTGGGCCGATAGTTCCGATCCAACACCGAATACACTGGGAGCCCGGGCTCTGACCGCCGATGACACGCCCCATCACGTCGGGGATCTCAGGAGCGGCCAGGAGGGCACCCACCTGCTTAGTGCAGGTTCGGGAACTTCTGCCTCACGGCACGGCGGGGAAATGTGACGAGCGGGACGTAGACCCTACGTCCCGCTCGCGCGCTATCGGAAGAAGGCCAACCCGCTACTTGCTGTTGCCGAGAATCGCGTCCTTCGCAGCCTTGGCCACACGGAACCTGACCACCCGCTTGGCCGGGATGCGGATCGGTTCACCGGTCTGCGGGTTGCGGCCCATGCGCGCCTTGCGATTCACCAGCACGAGCTTGCCCAGCCCGGGAAGGGTAAACGCGTTCTTCGCCTCCCGGTAGGCGAGCTGGGCCAATTCCTCCAGGAACGTGGCGGCTTGCTTCTTGGAGATGTCCAGCTTGCCGGCCAGGTAGTCGGCAACCTTCGCCTTCGTCATCGCTTTGGCCATTGATACCCCTCCTGAGGCAGCGTCGAATTTCGTTCGGATGCGGAATTTCCGCGCCAGGCCTGATTTTCCTGCTTCTGCCGACCTCTGACCTCAAGATTTCCCAGTCCTGATGCGGCTTTTCCGCTCTCCCGACCCGCGGGCGACCGCTCCAGCCCGGCCCCGCTCGAGTATGCTACCATCGAGGCGGCGGCCTGGATGGCCGCCGGGACTGAGGCGGGGGGAGGAGACAGGTGGAGCTATTCCGGCAGAGCGCAGCCCAGCGGACCGCCGCCCAGGCGCCGCTGGCGGCGCGGATGCGGCCGCGGACGCTCGATGAGTTCGTCGGGCAGAGCCACCTGGTCGGCGCGGATCGCGTCCTGCGGCGCGCGATCGAGCGCGACGAGCTGTCCTCGCTGATCCTGTACGGACCCCCCGGAACCGGCAAGACGTCGCTCGCGCATGTCATCGCGCAGGCCACCCGCTCGGAGGTCGAGCAGGTGAACGCCGTCACGGCCGGCGTCGCAGACCTCAAACGGGTCATCGCCCGCGCCCAGGAACGGCAGGCGCTGCATGGGACGCGGACGATTCTCTTCATCGATGAAATCCACAGGTTCAACAAGGCGCAGCAGGACGTGCTGCTGCCCCACGTGGAGGCCGGTACGGTGATTCTCATCGGCGCCACGACCGAAAACCCATTCTTCGAAGTCAACTCCACCCTAGTGTCGCGCTCCAGGGTACTCCGGCTGGAGCCGCTGCGGGATGAGGAGGTCCGGCTGATCCTGGCGCGTGCGCTCTCCGACGGAGAACGGGGCCTGGGCGGATACCGGCCGCAGGTGGATGAGGACGCCCTGGCCCACCTGGTCCTCATCAGCAACGGCGATGCGCGGGCCGCGCTGAACACGCTGGAGATGGCTGTCATGACCTCGCCGCCGGACGGGTCAGGTGGCCGCCGGGTGGGCCGGCAGGCGATTGAGGAAATCACCCAGCGTCGCGCCCTGGTGTACGACCGGGAGGGCGACGCGCATTACGATCACGTGTCGGCCTTCATTAAGAGCATGCGGGGCTCAGATCCCGATGCCGCCGTGTACTGGCTGGCCCGGATGCTGGCGGCCGGTGAGGACCCGCGCTACATCGCCCGCCGGATGGTAGTGCACGCGGCGGAGGACGTCGGGATGGCGGATCCAATGGCTCTGGTGGTCGCCACGTCCGCGGCGCACGCGGTGGAGTATGTGGGACTGCCGGAAGCGCAGATCCCCATGGCCGAGGCGGCCATTTACATCGCCTCCGCCCCGAAAAGCAATGCCGTCGTCCGGGCCATCGGCGCAGCGATGCGCGACGTCGAGGAACGGCGCGCCGATCCCGTTCCAATCCATCTCAGGGATACCAGCCACCCGCAGGCCGTCCGCCAGCTTGGGCACGGCGAAGGTTACAAATACGCCCACGACTATCCTGACAGTTTCACCCCCCAGGAATACCTTCCGGCCAATGTGGCGGGCCGTATCTACTACGACCCGACCGAGCACGGCCTGGAAGCCGAGGTCCGCCGCCGGCTGCGGGCGTGGTGGAAGGGCGTGAAACGCTACACCCCCGAGTAGACATAGCATCCGCGCAGTTGCTATCATGGACGCGATTTGGTCGAGCGAGGGGGTCCTGTGTGGGCACGTGGGCCGTCGCGATGAGCGGCGGAGTTGACAGTTCAGTCGCCGCGGCGCTGCTGGCGGCCGAGGGACACGAGGTGGTCGGCCTCACCATGAACCTGTGGCCGGACTGGCTGCCCGAGCCCGACGACGCCTTTAAGGCCTGCTGCGGCATGTCGGCGATCGACGACGCCCGCGCCGTGGCCCGGCAATTGGGGATCCGGCACTACGTCCTCAACATGCGCGAGGAGTTCGAGCAGTCGGTCATCGGCTATTTTGCCGACGAGTACGCGCTGGGCAGGACCCCCAACCCGTGTGTCGCGTGCAACCAGGCGATAAAGTTCTCCCTCCTCCTGCGGAAAGTCACCGCGCTCGGCCTGGACGGGGTGGCCACCGGCCACTACGCGCGCGTGGCCCGTGATGAGACCTCCGGACGGTACCTGCTCCTGCGCGCGGTGGATGGCCGGAAAGACCAGTCGTATGTGCTGTACGGCCTCACGCAGGACCAGTTGGGCCGTGTTCGCTTTCCCACGGGGATCCACACGAAAGCGCGCATCCGCGATCTGGCGCGGACGTTCGCGCTCCCGGTCGCGGACAAACCGGACAGTCAGGAAATCTGCTTCGTGCCCAGGGGATCGTACGCCGATGTCGTAGCCCGGTTCCACCCTGAGGCGCTGCGGCCCGGTCAGATTCTCGATACGGACGGACGCGTGCTGGGGGAGCACCAGGGGATTGCCCGCTATACCGTCGGTCAGCGCCGCGGCCTGGGCCTCTCCGCCGGCGCGCCGCGGTACGTGGTGGGGATCGACCCACAACGCAACGCGGTCATCATCGGGGACGAGCGGGATCTCTTCTGCGAGGAACTGACTGTGTCGGCGCTCAACTGGATCGGCATTGACGCGCTCGATCACCCCCGGGGGGCGACCGCGCGCGTGCGGCACGCCGCCCAGGACGTCGATGCGAGCCTGCAGCCGACCGAACACCGGGGAGAGGTGACGGTGCGGTTCGCTCAGCCGCAGCGGGCGCCGTCTACCGGGCAGGCGATCGCGTTCTACGACGGCGCCCTCGTGCTCGGCGGCGGGACGATCACCCACGTACGGCTGCCTGCCCGAGTCTACGCCTAGCCAACCCGATACAATAGAGGTGTGGTAACGGGACATCGCCGGTCCCGCCGTGTCGCCCTGCTGGTCGCGGTCCTGATCGCGGCAGGGTGGCCGAGTCCGCTGGCTGCGGATGTTCCCCCCGATCTGGCCGAAGGACTGATCAGGGAAATCTACGAGGCCATCCGGGACGACGCGCTGCGTCCACCCGACCTGCTAACCCTCCTTCATCAGACAGTCCTGTCCGCGCATCTCGCCGTGATCTCCTCGGGCGTCGCAGATCCGCCGCCCCTGCCGGTCGTGACCGGGCAGGAGGCCCGGGACCTCGCCGTCGTGGTCGCCTACGTCCAGGCGGTGCTCGCCGCCGCACCCCGCGATACCGACCGCATCATGGCATCCGTGCTGCGGGGCATGGTGCGCACCGGAAGCGACCTCCAGGGAGCGGTGTTTCCACCGATCGAGTTCACCCGGTATCATCGCGAACTGCGCGGGGAACACACCGGCATCGGCGCGCAGGTCGACGCGGTGCGAGGCGAGATTATTCTTGCCGACGTGACGGCGAGGGGGCCTGCCGCCCGCGCAGGTCTGCGGGCCGGGGACGTCATCGTTGAAGTCGACGGCCGGCCCACCACGGGCAGCACCCCCGATCACGTGATGGACCGCCTGCGCGGGGACACGGGCAGCCTAGTGGTGATCGTCGTCCGCAGGGCAGCCGGCGGTGTCGTCCGCCTGTCCCTGACGCGCGAAGCGGCGCGCGAGACCCCGGTCCGCGCAAAAATGGTGGACCCGCGCATTGGGTACCTGCGGCTCCTGGAGTTCTCCGAAGGGGCATCGACCGACGTGCGCCGCGCGCTCGGCGGCCTGACGGACGCCGGGGCCGCGGCGCTGTTGCTGGACCTGCGGGACAACGGCGGGGGACTCCTTGACGAAGCGATCGCGATTGCCAGCCTGTTCCTGCCCGATGGCATCGTCGCCATGGAAGAGCGGCGGGGAGCGTTGAACCCGCTCCCCATCATCCCGCAGGCGCGACGTTTCTCGGGGCCGGTGGTGGTGATCACCAACATCTTTACGGCCAGCGCCTCGGAGATCGTCGCCGGCGCCCTCCAGGATACCGGCGCGCCGCTGGTGGGACGGCGCACGTTTGGCAAAGCCACCGTCCAGACCATCTACCCGCTGCGGGGAGGATGGGGACTGCGGCTGACCACGGCCCGCTACTTCACACGCCGCGGGCGGGCCATCGACGGGCAGGGCCTGCAGCCGGAGGTCCCCGTCACGATGGACGACGAGCAGATCCAGGGAGCGGCGGACGTGCAGGCGCTGGAAGCCACCACGGCGCTGAGGGCCCGCATGGCGGCCGGGACCGGCACCAGGCCGTGAGCGCGCTCAGCCTGCGCGACGGCGCGCTGGAGGTGGTGCGCCGGCTGCGCGGCGCCGGGTTTGCCGCGTACTGGGTAGGCGGATGCGTCCGGGACCTCGAGATGGGCCGGGAGCCGCACGATTACGATATCGCCACCGAGGCCAGACCGTCCGACGTCGCCGCGCTGTTTGAACAGACCATCCTAGTCGGCGCCCAGTTCGGTGTCGTAGTCGTGACGATCAACTCGCATCGCTACGATGTCTCTACCTTCCGGGCGGAAGGCCCCTACCTGGACGGCAGGCATCCCAGCCGGGTGGAGTTTGTCGACGCGCGGACCGACGTCACCCGACGCGATTTTACGATCAACGGGCTGCTGCACGATCCCGTGCGGGGTGAGACGATCGACTATGTCGGCGGGAGAGCGGATATTCGCGCCCGGATCGTCCGGACCATTGGGACGGCCACCGAACGATTTGCAGAAGACCGGCTGCGGATGCTGCGGGCGGTCCGGTTGGCGGCGGAGCTCGACTTCGAGATCGATCCCGAGGCCCTCCGCGCCGTCTCCGCAAACGCCCCGGCCATCGCGGCGGTCAGCGCAGAGCGCGTCCGCGACGAACTCCTGCGCCTCCTGACCTGCCCAGGAAGGGGGAGGGGCCTCAGGGCGCTCCACGCCTCCGGCCTGCTCCGGATCATCCTCCCGGAAGTCGCCGCGACCGCCGGGGTGCCGCAACCGCCGGAATTTCACCCCGAGGGCGACGTCTTCACGCATACCGTCATGACGGTCGAACACCTGCGCGACCCGTCGCCGGCGCTCGCGATGGCCGCCTTGCTGCACGACATCGGCAAGCCCCCGACGTTGTCACGGACGGACCGGATCCGCTTCAACGAACACGACGCCGTTGGGGCGGAGATGGCAGGAGCGGTCTGCCGCCGCCTCCACCTCTCGGGGGAGGAGACCGACCGGATCGTCGACCTGGTCGCCAACCATCTGCGGGTGAAAGACCTGCCGAAGATGCGGCCCGCTAAGGCGAAGCGGTTTCTGCTGCAACCGGACGCCGCCGACCATCTGGAGCTGCACCGCGCGGACTGCCTGGCCAGCCATGGAGACCTGAGCGTGCATCAATGGGCGGTGGACGCGCTACAGGGCCTAGCCATCGAGCCGCCGCCTCCACGCCCCCTGATCAACGGCGATGACTTGATTGACCTGGGGTACCGCCCCGGCCCTCAATTCAAGATCATCCTGGAGACGATCGAGGACGCCATGCTCGAGGGACGGATCCGGACGCGCGATGAGGCCGTAGCTCTCATCCGCACGGCGTTTCCCGCGGAAGGAACGAACCGGCAGGTGCGGAAGTCAACGTCGGGGTGATACGGCGTGAATGAACTCGCCATCGTCTATCTCTTCCTTGGACTCCTGGCGGTTTTTGTGGTCGTCGGCGCGTTGATCCCGAAGTACCTACCGTCGCTGGTCCGCTACCTCGATACCGCGGTGCTGAAGGAAGAGAAGGGTTCTGACGGGGAGAAAAACCACTAACGGCCTTTCCAACTCTCCAACTCTCGCTAGTCCGACCCCGCCGGCGCGCCGGCAGCTTCCTTCTTGATCACGAACTCCTGCTCCAGACTGCGCAGGCGGGCCACAATGCCGCCGTATTCCAGTTCCGACATCGGCAGCATCGCCGGGCCAAAGAAACCCTGCTTGCGCATTTCCACCGCCTTCTGGGCGATGTGGTCTCGGACCCCGTTCCAGAAGGGATCGGCGAACAGATCCGAGGGCTCGGTGAGGCGCCCCTCGTGCATCGAGAATCCCAGGCCGCAGACCATCGGGCAACAGAAGAACGTCGATGCCGCGGTGTTCATCGGCACCGGCATGAGCGGCAGGTTGTGGCTGCCGCGGGTATCGCCGGCCACGTACTGTCCCAGGGCAAAGGCGGGGCCGAATTCCTCCGTCGCCGGGAAAATCTTCTGCACCCGTACGACCGCGCACGGGTCATCCTTGCCGACGTACTTGCCCGCGATGTTGCGCAGCCGGGACGTGCTGACCGCAGCCGCCTGCTCCTTCGGGTATTTCCGGGACCAGATGGATTCCACGACATACCGGTGCGTGTCGCGCAGCAGCGCGGCGATGTCGTAGAGGCGCTCCGGAGCCTCCAGCGTGATCACCCGGTCGCCTTCCGTGTAGTCTACGTCCATGATGCGGAAAGTAAACCCGGCATGCAGGGACTCCGACAGCAGCAGCCCCGACGAGTACATCGGATCGGCGAAGACGAGATACAGCGGCAGGTTGAACGCGCCGGGTTCCGTCTTGTCCGCGGTGAGAATCATCAACGCTTCGTTGGGCCGCTCCTCAGTCTCGATCTCAGCGGAGCCGGGTCCCAATCCCTTGACGTTGCCCGAGAACGCGTCTTTCAACAGGTCCTGGCCCGCGCCGTACAGGCCCTGGCGTTTGGCGACCTCCGTCGCTTCACGGAACGCGTCCCAGGCCAGCTGATGGACGGCTGGGTGATCGCTGCCTTTCGTGTGGGTCATGAGGATGGCGATGTCATCGCCAGTATGGTACACGAACGCGTCGATGAGGAGCCGGCCGCGCTCGCGGGCGACGCGGTCGCGCACCACGCCGAGGACTTCAGCGCTGGGAACGGTGTGACCGCCGACAGCGCCGATGTCCGCCTTGATCACACTCACGGTAACCCGCATCAGTCAACCACCTCGCCTGGAACGCGGTACTTGTAGCAGTTCTGGTCTCATAGAGGAAAACCTCTCAACTGAGTCGAACAGGCTTGCGGATAGCGCACGACACGCTGCCTTGCCGCCCCCCGCAGGTACGTGCCGCTGACTCTGTGCGGGCGGGGGAGAATGGCGCGGCTGCGGGTGGCAGGGGTTCGCGTCGAACGGACGCCGGGACGCGTGGCGGTCACTGTGAATTTGCTGCACGACGATACCGTGCTCACCGCACGGGTCGAGCGTCCGGCCGGAGAGTCGGGCGGGGTGCAGGTCGCGGCGGAAGCCGCGGTCCAAGCCGTCCGCCAGGTGGCGCCGCCGGACACAACGTTCGTGCTCCAGCGAGCGAGCAGTGAGCTCGTAGGGGCCGGACCCGCGGTGGTGACGCACGTCGTCGTGGATACGCCGCGGGGACAGGAGCACCTGGTCGGGAGCGCGCTCGGCCGGGGCGGACCGCTGGAGGACGCCGCGGTTGCCGCGGTCCTGGACGCCGTCGACCGGCGCCTGGCCTGGCTCCTGGATCGCTGACCCCCGCACCACGGTACGCGGGAGGATCGTGTGGCGCACTCGCAACCCGCCCGAGTGATCGCGCTCGTCAACCAGAAGGGTGGCTGCGCGAAGACGACGACGGCGGTCAACCTTGCAGCCTGTCTTGCCGTCAGCGGCCGGAAGATCCTGCTGATCGATCTGGATCCCCAGGCCAACGCGACGGTCAGCCTCGGCGTCGATCCCGGGGGATTGACCAGAACGGTGTACCACCTGATGGTGAGCGAAGACCAGGACGATGCGTCCGTCTCGCTCTCGCAGATCATTGTCCCGACCACGGTCAGCAATCTGTTCCTGGCCCCGTCGTCCATCGACCTGGCGGCCGCGGAGCTGGAACTGGCGGCGCGGATCGGCCGGGAGAACTCGCTGCGCAAGCGGATGGGACCGGTCCTCTCGGAGTACGCATACATCTTTATAGATACCCCGCCGAGCCTGGGGCTATTGACCCTCAACGCGCTGGTCGCCAGCGACGACGTCATCATCCCGATCCAGACCCACTACTACGCGCTGCTGGGGATGCGGCAGCTGCTGCGGACACTGAAGATGGTGCGTGAAGAGGTTGGCCATCAGGTCGAGATCCTGGGCGTCCTGCCGACGATGTACGACTCCCGGACCAATATCAGCAAGGAGATTGTGCAGGGCATCAAGGATTTCTTTGGGGATAAGGTCTTCTCCACCAGCATCCACTTCAACATCAAGCTGGTGGAGTCATCGATGGTGGGCGTGCCGCTGCTGGTCCACGACTCGTCGTCGCGCGGCGCGCAGGAGTACATGGAACTGGCCAAGGAGGTCATGAAGCTCCATGAGGAAAGAACGCGAGGAACTGCGGCGCGGCATTAGGGCGTTCATCCAGGACACCTCGGCCGAGCTCGCGGCGTTCACGTCGGCACCCGCTCCCGCCGTCCCGCCGAAGCCTCCCGCCTCGCGGGAGCCGGCGCCGGCCGACCGGCCCATCCTGCGGCTGGTGCGTGACGCTTCCCCGGCGGTCCCCGAGCCGGTCCGGGGGCTGGACGAGCTGGTGCTGCACCCGAAGAAGGGGGTGTGCGCCGCGTACTTCGTCAACAAGAAGTGCTGGGAGCTGTCCGAGGCGTACTGCAATACCGCGCTGCATATCTGCCGCCTCCGGGAATGCCCGGTGTACGCGCTCCATCAAGAGGAGATGGAGCGGCGGTTTGCGGCCAAGTTCAAGCATCTCTGGTAACGCGAACTGCAGTTGAAAAGTTGGAGAGTTGGAACGTCAGTCGAGAATTTTTGGTTGACTCTTCAACTTTCCAACTCTTCAACTCTCCGACTCCCTGTCGCGCGCCTTCCCCACAAGGTCCAGCGTCAGCAGCGCCGACAGATCGTCCGCCCACGCCCAGATTGGAATCCCCCGCGCTTCCACGGTATCCCGCCTGGGACCGACGCCGATGAATCTCACGCCGGCGGCGTGTGCGGCGCCCGCGTCAATCCAGGCGTCGCCGATCATGTAGGCGCGGCGGATGCCCGCCAGCTGCGCCAGCACGTGGCGGATCCCGTCGGGCGCGGGCTTGAGCGCCGGCACGGTGTCGCGGGCGGCCATCACACGAAAGTACTGGGCCAGGCCGAAGGTGGCAAGCACCTCCGCCAGCATCTCGCTGGCGTTGTTGGTCAGCATCGCGAGCTGGAACCCGCGGGCGCGGAACGCCTCAAGCACGACGGGGGCCGCCGCGTCCAGCGTCGCGCCGGCCAGGCCGGCAAGCTCCGCCTGCCGGATGACCTCCCACATCGCGTCGGCCAGGGACGCGCTGGCGGCGGCGCCCAGGGCCACCAGCTCCGGCAGTGCGAGGGGCACCAGCGCGTCGCGGGGCGGCCCGGCCGCCCCCGCATGCTCGAGGAGATCGATCAGGCGGTGGCGCACCGCCAGGAAGTCGATGTTGGACATGAGCAGTGTGTTGTCGAGATCAAAGATCAGCGCGACTTCGTCCGGCCGCATCACGACAGGGAGTTCGCCGGACCGGGTCTAATGTCTTCGTGCGCGCACGTGGCGCGCAGGAGGAGACTCCAGTGGTTGCAGAAGGCGAAACGGCTCCGCAGTTCACGCTGACGGACGATCACGGCCGGCGGGTGGCACTCTCGGATTTTCGCGGCAGGAGGGTCGTGCTGTGGTTCTACGTCCGGGATGACACGGCCGGCTGAACCATCGAGGCCACCGCGTTCCGTGACGACTACGCGGCCTATACGACCCTGCACGCGGAGATCCTGGGCGTGAGCACCGACACGGTGGAGTCCCACGCCAGGTGGAAGGAGAAGCTGCGGATTCCTCACCCATTGCTGGCCGACACGGATCATGCCGTCGCGAACCGGTACGGGGTCTGGGCGGAGAAATCCATGATGGGCAAGACGTACTGGGGCGTCGCGCGGACGACGTTCATCATCGACGAGCACGGGACGATCGTGAAAGTGTTCCCGAAGGTGCAGGTCAGCGGCCACAGCGCCGCAGTGCTGGAGGCGCTGAAACAACTAACGGAAACACGGAAACGTGGAAGCGAGGAAACGCGGCGCTAACGTCGGACCGTATCGTGTTTCCGCGTTCCCCCGTTCCCGCGTTCCCCCTCAGCTAGCGCGTGAGCCCCGACCTGGCAATCCCCTCGACGAAGTAGCGCTGCAGCACAAAAAACAGCAGCAGGACCGGCGCGGTCGAAAACGTCGCGGCCGCCATCAGCAGCCTGGGCTGCGTGCCCCACTCCGTGGAGAACGACAGGAGGCCGACCATGATCGGGCGCATCTCCGGCGTATTCGTGACGATCAGCGGCCAGGTCAGGGCGTTCCACGATCCCAAAAAGGTGAGCAGCGCCACCGTAATGAACGCCGGCGTGCTGAGCGGCGCCACCACACGCCATAAGAACGTCAGGTGCGACGCGCCGTCGACGGTGGCGGCGTCCTGGAGCTCTTGGGGGATCGTGGCAAAGGACTGCCGGAGGAAGAAAATCCCGAAGACGCTGGCCAGCCAGGGGACGATCAGCGCGGCATAGGTGTTGAGCCACCCCAGGCGTGTAATCGTGATGTAATTGGGCACCAGCTGCACCTCCCCCGGCACCATCAACGTCCCCAAGAAGAGCACAAACAGCAGCTCCCGCCCGGCAAACCGCATCCTGGAAAAGGCGTAGGCTGCGAGCGCCGAGGTCACCAGCACGCCGAGCGTTTCCGCGGTCGCGATGACCGCGCTGTTGAAGAAGTACCTGGCAAACGGCGCGTGGGTCCAGGCGTCAACGTAGTTCTCCCATGCCATGGCGGACGGGATCCACGTGAACGGGTCGGTAAACACCTCCCCCAGCGGCTTGAGCGACGTTGCGACCATCAGGTAATAGGGCAGGAGCATCGCCGCGGCGCCGGCCAGCAGGACGGCATGCACGAGCACCCGGGCCGCCATCAGCTGTCGTAGTGCACGCGGCCGGCGAGCACACGCCGCTGCAGCATCGTCAGGATGAAGATAATCGCGAACAGGGCGTACGCCTGCGCCGAGGCGTAGCCCATCCGGAAATACGTAAACCCCTGCCTATAGATGGAGAAGACGATGGTGAACGTGCGGTCCAGCGGCCCCCCGTCGGTGAGAAACAGCGGCAGCGCGAACACTTTGAACGCCCCAATCATGCTGATGAGCAGGATGAAATAGGTCGTCGGCGAGAGCAGCGGCAGGGTGATGTGGCGCAGCCGCTGCCAGGTCCCGGCCCCGTCCAGCGCCGCCGCCTCGTAGTATTCGGGCGCAATGTGCTGCAGCCCAGCGAGGAAGATGACGACGTCCCGGCCCATCCCGGCCCAGATTGCCACCGCGATCACCGCCGGCATTGCCTGCCCCGGATCCAGCAGCCACGGCTGCGCAGGGAGCCCGATCGCCCCGAGCAGCGTGTTGAGCAGGCCGAAGGAGTCCGGATGGTAGAGCCACTTCCACGCCATGGCCGCGGCCGCCAGCGGCGTCACGTACGGGATAAAGAACGCCGTGCGGTACACGGACATCCCCGCCAGCCGGCGGTTCAGCAGCAGGGCGCATCCCAACGCCAGCGGGATGGCCACGCCCACCGACACGACCGCAAAGTACGCCGTATTCCACAGCGCGGTGAGAAACCTGGCGTCTGACGCGAGCTGGCGGTAGTTGTCCAGTCCAACAAACGGCCGGTCGGGATCGAGAAGGTTCCACCGCAGCAGGCTGACGTAGAATGCGTAGGCGATCGGCAGGAGATGGAAGACGGCCAGCACGAGCGCGGCCGGCAGCAGGAAGCCGTAGGCTTCCAGATGCTCACGCGCCCGGCGCACCCGGCGCGGCCGCACTACTTGCGCTGCGCCAGCAGGCGGTTGGCCTTCGCGGTCGCCTCATCCAGCGCCTGGCGCGGCGTCTTCTTGCCCAGCACCGCTTCCTCCACTGCGCCGGCAACGATGTCCCGCACCTCTTCCCATTCAGCAATGCTGGGATCCGTACGGGCGAACGCCAGTGAGTCCAGGCCCGCCTGATGCTCGGGATTGTCGCGGAGGTAGACCTGCATCAGCGTGGAGTCGCGGGCCGACCGGCGGACCGGCATGTAGAACGTCCGCAGTGACCACCGGGTGGTCCCGGTGGTCCCGGTGATGAACTTGAGGTATTTCCACGCCGCGGCCTGCTGCTCCGGGGTGGCCCGCGCCATGATTCCGACGTTCGTCCCGGTGAGCAGCGTCGACCGGACCCGTTTGTACGGCAGCGGGGCGAGGCCGATCGTGAACTTGCCGGCGACCGCGGCTTTGGCAAACGCGAGCCCGGGGTTGGTGGCAATGTACATCGCCGTCTTCCCCGCGCCGAAATCTCCATCTGGGAATCCTGGCAGGACGTACGCGGCCTTGTGGAGGGCGATCAGGTCGACCAGGTACTGGAGCGCTTCCACGCCGGCTGGGCTGTTGAACGCAAACGCCTTCCCGCCGGGCTGGAAGAACTCGCCGCCGTTGGTCAGCAGAAAGGTCGTGAAGTACTCGACGGTCGGCCGGACCACGAACCCGTACCGCACCGTCCGCCCGCCGTCCTCTTTGGTCAGCGCCTTGGCGACGCTCGCCAGATCGTCCCACGTCTGCGGCACCTTCTGCTGGTGTTCTTTCAGCAGGTCGGCATTGTAGAAGAGGAGGTAGACGCTCTTGTTGAACGGCAGGGTCCACAGGACGCCGCCGAAGGTGTTCTCCTGCCGGAGGATCGGGAGAATGTCATTCAGGCTCTCGGCCGAGAGCCCGTCGGCTCCCTGAATGAAATTGGCCACAGGGACCAGCGCATTCGCGCGGATCAGCACCTCCGTCCAGTTGGGGAAGAGCTGGGTGATGGTCGGGGGATTGCCGGCGGCCACCGCGGCAATCACCTTCTGGTTCAAGGTGGGATAGTTCCCCTGATACTGCGCGGTCACGGCGATCCCGGGATTCAGCGTGTTGAAGTCCGCGGTGAGCTCGGCGAGGGCCGGCTGGAGCACACCGCTCATGCCGTGCCAGAACGTCACCGTCACCGGCCCGGCGCCCGACGCCGGCAACGCGAGCAGGACGGCGAGGCCGAGCGCCGCTCGCATCCACCGTCCACCACGGAGACCCATAGGCTGTCCTCCTGCCGCTACGGATAGAGGCGGTTCAAGAGCCTCGGAAACGGAATCGCCTCGCGCACGTGCTCGATGCCCGCGATCCAGGCCACCGTGCGCTCGATGCCGATCCCGAACCCGCAGTGCGGAACCGATCCGTACTGCCGCAGGTCCGAGTACCACCGGTAGACTTCCTCCGGCAGCCCGTGCTCCCGCAGCCGGCGCTGCAGCAGCCCCGGGTCGTGGATGCGCTGGCCTCCGCCGACGATCTCCCCGTACCCTTCGCTGGCCAGCAGATCCGCCGAGAGCACGACCTCGGCGCGATCGTCGTCCGGCTGCATGTAGAATGCCTTGCACTGCGCCGGATAATGGTGGATGAAGACCGGACGGTCGAACGCAGACGAGATCACCGTTTCCTCGTCGCCGCCGAGATCGTCCCCCCACGGAAGCGGTGTGCCCGCGGCCCGGAGTTTCGCCAGCGCCTCATCGTATGACAGGCGCGGGAACGGCGGGCGTACGGCCTGGAGTTTGGCGACGTCGCGCTCCAGGACCTGGAGCTCCGTCAGGCGGCGCTCCAGCACCTGCCCCACGATGGCGCAGACGAGGGCCTCGGCCAGATCCATGTACTCGTCGAGGGTCATGTACGCGGCCTCGGGCTCAAGCATCCAGAACTCCGTGAGGTGACGCCGGGTCTTGGACTTCTCCGCGCGAAACGTCGGGCCGAAGCAGTACACCCGGCCGAATGCCATCGCGGCCGCTTCGTTGTACAGCTGCCCCGACTGCGTCAGATAGGCTTTGCCCAGGTCGAAATAGGGCGTCTCGAACAGCGTCGTGGTGCCCTCCACGGACGCCGGCGTGAGGATAGGGGCATCCACGCGAAGATACCCGGCAGTATCCAAAAACTCCGTGGCGGCCCGGATTACCTCGGCCCGGACGCGCATCAGCGCGTGCTGGTGCCGGGAGCGCAGCCAGAGGTGGCGGTGGTCCATGAGGAACTCGACGCCGTGCTCTTTTGGGGTGATGGGGTAGGGGGCCGCCTGCTGGACGACGCGCAGGTCCCGGACCGTCAGCTCAAATCCTCCGGGCGCCCTCTGGTCTGCCCGCACCACTCCCTTCACGACGATAGCCGATTCCTGGGTCGCTTCGGCGGCGGCGGCAAACACGGCGGGCGAGACGTCTTGCTTGGCCAGGACCGCCTGCATGAGCCCAGACCCGTCGCGGATCATCAGGAAGTGGATGCTTCCGCTACTGCGCCGGTGGTACAGCCAGCCCCGGACTTCAATCTCCGTCCCTGTGTGCGCTGCCGCGTCTTCGATCCTGATGAGCATCGTCCGCCTCCGTAGAAGGGGCTTCGCTGCGCGGGCGGCGCTTTCTTCCCGCCCGTGCCGTGAAGACCGCGCGGCGGCGGCGTTGAAGCGGCCGGGGGTGCGTGCTATACTTGGGCTGTCGCGTGCAACGCGCGGCGCAAGAGGGATGGGGAGCTCCCGCCTTGGGAGCGTTGCGGAGTGGGTGGAGGTCTCGGCCCACTCTTTTTTATGGGAAAAGGACGACGATGACACGCCAGGACGTGGTAGCACAGGTGGAAGAGCTGCTGCGGCCGATCGCGGCGCGGCTTGGACTGGAAACGGTGGACGTGTCGGTCTCAGGGGAGGCCCACCGGACGGTGCTGCGGGTGTTGATGGACCGTCCCGAGGGGGGCATCACCGTGGAGGAGTGCGCGCGGGTGAGCGAATCCCTCAGCCGGCAGCTGGATCTCTATGACATCTTCGTGCACCGCTACACGCTGGAGGTGTCATCGCCGGGACTCGACCGGCCGCTCCGCTCCGACGCGGACTTCCGCCGGTTTGCGGGCCGGAAAGCGGAGATTACGACGTACGGCCCGGTCGACGGACAGCGGCACTTCCGCGGCATCCTGCTGGGGGTCATAGGGGACGCGGTGATCCTGCAGGTGGATGACCGGCAGGTGCGTCTGCCCAAGGCGCAGATCGCGCAGGCGCGCCTTGTGGTCGAGATGGACGACCTCCGCGCGGACCTGCAGGCGTAAGGCGTGACAGTGATGAGGTGGGCGGGATGAACGTCGAACTGATGAAAGCCCTCGAGCAAATCGAGGAAGAAAAAGGCATCGGCAAAGAGGTCATCATCGAGGCCATCGAGGCGGCGCTGCTGTCCGCGTACAAGAAGAACTACGGCGCCTCGGCGCAGAACATGCGCATCGAGGTGGACCGCGAGACCGGCGAGATGCGGGCCTACCAGATCCGGACCATCGTCGAGGCCGTGGAGGATGAACACTCGCAGATCTCCCTCGACGAGGCGCGGGAGTGGGATCCGACCGCCAAGGTAGGGGACATGGTCGAGATCGAGGTCACGCCCCGCGACTTCGGGCGGATCGCCGCGCAGACCGCCAAACAAGTCGTCGTCCAGCGGTTGCGCGAGGCGGAGCGCGACCTGGTCTACAAGGAGTTTCGCGACCGCGAAGGCGACATCGTCACCGGGACGGTCCAGCGGATCGAGCGGAAGAACGTCTATCTCGATCTGGGCCGGATCGAGGCCGTCCTGCCTCCGACGGAGCAGATCCCGCGGGAAAGTTACCGCCAGAGCGAACGGATCAAAGCCTACGTGGTGGAAGTGCGCCAGGGCACGCGCGGTCCGCAGATCGTCGTCTCACGCACCCACCCGGGCCTGTTGAAGCGGTTGTTCGAACTGGAGGTCCCGGAGATTTACGAGGGCATCGTGGAGATCAAAGCCATCGCGCGCGAAGCCGGCGCCCGCAGCAAGATCGCCGTGTCGTCCCGGGACAAGAACGTGGATGCCGTCGGCGCCTGCGTGGGGCCCAAAGGCACCCGCGTGCAGTCCATCGTGGATGAGTTGAAGGGCGAGAAGATTGACATCGTGCCGTGGAACATCGACCAGGCGCTCTTCGTCGCCGGCGCACTCAGCCCCGCCAAAGTGACGCGGGTGGAGATTCATGAGGAGACGAAGACCGCGCTGGTCATCGTGCCGGACAACCAGTTGTCGCTGGCGATCGGCCGCGAGGGGCAGAACGCGCGCCTGGCTGCGAAGCTGACCGGCTGGCGGATCGACATCAAGAGCGAAACGCAGATCAAGGAGATCGAGGCCAAGAAGCTGTTCGTGGACCTGCCTGAAGAGGAGGCTCCCGTCCCCGCAGAAGGCGTCCCGGCGGAGAGCGTGCCTGCGGAGAGCGTGCCCGCGGAGGGCGTCCCCGCGGAGGGCGCGCCGGTTGCCGCGGCGGCCGAGGCCGAGACCGCATTCGGCGATGGGTCGGCTCCCGCCGGCGCGGCCGCGGAAGAGACCCCGGCTGCCGATCTTTCCACTGCTGCGCCGCCTTCCGCGGATGTCCCCGCAGAGACTGCGGAGCCTGCGGTGGAGCACGCAGAGCCCTCGGCAGCGCCCGCCGTGGCGGACCCGGCGCCGACCGAGGCGCTGGGGACTGCCGAAAGCTCGGAGGGGACCGTGCCGGCAAAGCCGAAGCGGCGGAGCAAGAAGACCGCACAGGCGGATGCCTAGGACCCGAAAGATCCCGACGCGGATGTGCGTGGCCTGCCAGCAGATGCGGCCTAAGAGGGAGCTCGTGCGCGTTGTCCGGACCGGCTCGGGCGACGTCGCCGTGGATCCGACCGGCAAGCTGTCGGGCCGCGGCGCATATGTGTGTCCGACGGCGAGCTGTGTGGCGACCGGGGTCCGGGAGGGCCGCCTGCAGCACGCTCTGGAGTCCGCGGTCCCCGCATCGCTGGAGGCAGAGCTGCTGCAGGTTGCCGCATCGGCGGCGGCCGTGCAGTCCGGAGCCGGCGAACCGCGTGTGATCAGAATTCCGTCAGGCGGACGCCCATTGAGGGCGCCTGGACCGGAGGACAGGTAACCGATGCGAGTCCATGAGCTGGCCAAAGAACTGGGCATCAGCAGCAAGGCTCTGGTCGATCTCATGGCCAGCATGAAAATTCAGGTGAAAAGCCACAGCAGCTCGCTTGACGATACGACGGTGGACCGCGTGCGGCGCCGGGTCAAGGGCCAGGCGGAACCAAAGCATGCCGAGCCGGCCCGCATGGCCAAAACGCCGAGCGGGGAGCGTATCCTTGGTTTGCGAAAGATTACGCCGCCGCCGCCCCCGCCTGAAGAGCCGGCGGAGATTCCCCTCGCCGCCGTGCAGCCGCTAACCCCCGAGAAGGAAATACCGCCGGTAGCGAAACCCGCGGCGCCCGAGGTCAGGCTGCCTGGGCGGCCCGCAACGGCTGAGCCGGAAGCTCCGGCCAGACCCCCGGTCAAACCGGCCCAACCCGGGACTCCGCCCAGAGTCATCACACGCGACATCAGGCCCGGCATGCGGCCCGCCGCGTCCGCACCCGGCACCGCGGCGCCTTCCCGGCCGCCGGTCCGTCCGGCGCCTCATGTCCCGCCAAGACGAGAAGCCCCGCGGCCGGTGCCGCCCAGAGCTCCGGGCGAACCCGCGGCACCCGCGCCGGGTGGACCGACTCCGGCTCCGGCGCCCGCAGCGCCGAAAGAGCGCCCGCCCAAGATTCGAGAGCGGATTCCGCCGCCGCCCCCACCGGAGCCCGTCGCCCCTCCACCGGTTGTCGCGGCGGAAATCGAGCTGACCGGGTCGCTCACGGTAGGGGAGCTGGCCAGCAAACTCGGCCTCGCCGGTGGCGATGTGGTCAAGCGATTGCTCGAAAACGGGATCATGGCCGGCATCAACCAGCAGATTCCCGTGGACGCCGCAGCCAAAGTCGCCGAATCGTTCGGCTCGACCGTCCATAAGCCCGATGCCGCGGCGCCGCCGACGGCCGCCTCAGCGCCGAAACGGCTGGAGGTGGCGAGGGACGCGGCCGCGGTGCCGCGCCCTCCGGTGGTGACGATTCTAGGTCACGTCGATCACGGCAAGACCTCGCTGCTGGATGCAATCCGGCAGACCGACGTGGCGGCCAAGGAATTCGGAGGGATCACGCAGCACATCGGCGCATCGACGGTGGATGTCGACGGGCGGCGGATCGTCTTCATCGACACCCCCGGCCATGAAGCATTCACGACCTTGCGCGCGCGCGGCGCACAGATCACCGACATCGCGGTGCTGGTGGTGGCAGCGGACGACGGCGTGATGCCGCAAACCGTTGAGGCCCTCAACCACGCCAAGGCCGCCGGGGTGCCGGTCGTCGTTGCCATCAACAAAGTGGACCTGCCTCAGGCGAATCCCGACCGCGTCAAGCAGCAGCTGTCTGACCTCGGCCTGGTGCCGGAAGACTGGGGCGGCGAGACGGTCACCCTTGCGGTCTCCGCCCGCACACGCCAGGGGATCAAAGAGCTGTTGGAGCTGATCCTGCTGGTAAGTGAGATGCAGGAGCTGCGCGCGGATCCGAACCGCCCGGCGCGCGGGACCATTATCGAAGCCCGGCTGGATCGCGGGCGCGGGCCGGTCGCCACCGTGCTGGTGCAGGAAGGGACGCTGCGCGTCGGCGATGCCGTCGTGGCCGGTGCCATCGCCGGCCGTGTCCGTGCAATGACCAATGATCGCGGCGAGCGCGTGGCCGCGGCGACGCCGGCAATGCCGGTGGAAGTGGTCGGATTGGAAGACGTCCCAACCGCGGGAGACCTGCTGGAAGTCGTGCGCGATGACCGCCTGGCCAAGGCGGTCACCGCCGAGCGCAGAGAACGGCGCCGCGCGGCGGATGCCGCGGCGGGCCGGTCGGCAGGGGAGGAAGCGGCCCCGGTTGAGGCGGGACCCAAAGAACTCCGCGTCATCGTGAAGACCGACGCGCACGGCTCGATGGAGGCCCTCGTCGCGTCGCTGGAACGTCTCACGAC
This sequence comes from bacterium, assembly GCA_044868695.1. Classification (GTDB taxonomy): domain Bacteria; phylum Sysuimicrobiota; class Sysuimicrobiia; order Sysuimicrobiales; family Kaftiobacteriaceae; genus JBIOWP01. Next base: position 43,938 of record JBIOWP010000084.1, on the reverse strand, counting down.
GCCTGAGGTGGGGGTCACGGTGCTGCACGCCGGCGTCGGCAACATCACGGAATCTGACGTGATGCTGGCGGCGGCCGGCCGCGCGAAGATCATCGGGTTCAACATCCGGCCGGAACCGCAGGTGCGGAAGGTTGCCGAACAGGAACGGATTGAGATCCTCACCTATCGCGTCATCTACGAAGCCATCGATGACATCACCAAGCGTGTCCGCGGCCTCATGGCGCCCAAGCGCGTCGAAGTCTCGCTGGGTCAGGCCGAGGTCCGCAAGACGTTCACCATCTCCAAGGTGGGTGTCGTGGCCGGATGTTACGTCACCGCAGGCGTGATTCCGCGCAGCGCCACCATCCGGGTCATCCGCGACGGCGTCGTGGTCCACGAGGGCAAGATCAGTTCTCTGCGCCGCTTCAAAGACGACGCCCGCGAAGTGACCGAGGGCTTTGAATGCGGCATCGGCCTGGAGCGCTTCGGGGACGTGAAGGTCGGCGATCTCCTGGAGGCATTTGAGATCCGGGAGGAGCCGGCCTAGGTCAGGAAACGAGGGAACCAGGGAACGAGGGAACCAAGGAAGCCACGTCGGGCGGTCCCGTGTTCCCTCGTTCCCTCGATCCCTTGTTCCCTGTAGTCGCGGTCATGGTCATCGGCGTCCTGCAGGTGGAACTGAGTTTGCCGGCCAGCCAGAGCCTGAAAGACAAGCGGCGGCTGGTGAAGAGCCTGTTGGACCGGCTGCACAACGAATTCAACATCGCCGCGGCCGAGGTCGACGCGCAGGACAACCACCGTCATGCCCACCTGGCTGTGACCTGCGTCAGCAGCGAGGCGCGGCACGCCAACCAGATCCTGTCCCGCGTGATGTCACGAGTGGAACGGGAAACCGAGATGGTGGTCGTCCACTTCGACATGGAGCTGCGGTGATCAACGCGAGAGGGTACGCACATGTCCCATCGCCCGGAGAAGGTTCGGGAATTCATCAAAGAACAGGTCAGCGACATCATCCAGCACCAGCTGAAAGACCCGCGCATCGGGTTTGTGTCGGTGACGGACGTGGAGGTCAGCGTCGACCTGCGCCACGCGAAGGTCTTCGTCAGCGTGCTGGGGGACGCGCAGGCCAAGTCCGACACGATGGCCGGCCTGGAGAGCGCGCAGGGCTATGTCCGGGGCGAGCTGGGCCGGCGTCTGCAGATGCGGTTCGCGCCGGAGATCCTCTTCCGGCTCGACGAATCCATCGAGCGCGGCACGCGGATCGTCACCCTGATCCGCGAGGTGGCCAAGGACACCGGGCATGACCGAGCTTCCACACCAGATCGCGGCAAGACTCCGAAAAAGCCGTAACGTGCTCATCGCCTGCCACGTCGCGCCCGACGGCGACTGCCTGGGGTCGGCGCTGGCGCTGCGGCTGGCGCTGGCGCGTCTGCGGATCAGCGCGCAGGTCGGAAGTTCCGACGGCGTCCCTGACGCGTTCCTCACTCTGCCGGGGGCCGACCGCATTCTCACCGCGCCGCCCGCCGACCCCGCCGACGCGGCCGTCGCCGTCGAGTGCAGCACCCCGGACCGGGCCGGGACGTTCGCGCCGGCCCTCACCCGCGCAGGCACGCTGATCAATATCGACCACCACGTCAGCAACGCCGGCTACGGCCACATCGTCTATTGGGACACCACCGCGGCTGCGGTCGGCGAGCAGGTGACCAAAGTGATCCAGGCACTGCGCGTCGCGATCGACCGCGAGATCGCACAGTGCCTGCTCACCGCCATCGTCACCGACACCGGCAGCTTCCGCTATCCCAACACAGGAGCCAGGTCCCTTCGGTTGGCTGCCGACCTCGTGGACGCGGGCGGGTCGGTCCCCGAGATCGTGGAGCGTGTCTATGAAACCCGCAGCCCGGGCGGCCTGCGCCTGCTGGGCATGGCCCTGGCATCCCTGAGGCTGTCCGCGGACGGACAGATGGCGTGGACGGTGGTCACGCCACAGATGCTGCAGGAGGCCGGGGCGGTGCCGGAAGACACGACCGGCATCGTCGGCATGCTTCGCCAGATCCGGGGCGTCCGGGCGGCCCTGCTGTTCGAGGAGACCGCCCAGGGGATCCGGGTGGGGATCCGGTCGCGAGACGGTGTCAGGTCGAACGTGATTGCGGAGGCGTTCGGCGGAGGAGGACACCAGGGCGCCGCTGGGTTCACCCGCGCCGGCCCGCTGGACCAGGTGCTCGCGACGACCCTGGCCGCAGCAGAGAACGAACTGCGGGAGATGGGGATCGGGGGTCGGGGGTCTGGGGTCAGAGCGGACCCGGCGCCATTGCCGACCTCCGACCCCTGACACCCGGCCCGTGCACATGCCCGCCGTCCCATCCGCGCCGTCGCCGGACGGAGTGCTCAACCTGTGCAAACCGGTCGGCATGACCTCGCACGATGTGGTCGATGCCGTCCGCCTGCTTGCACGGACCCGGAGGGTGGGGCATACGGGCACACTCGATCCCGGCGCCAGCGGCGTCCTCGTCCTGGCCCTGAACCACGCGACCCGGATCGCCGAGTTCCTGACCGATGCCGACAAGGAGTATCGCGTCGAGGTCACGTTCGGACGGTCCACCGACACCGGCGATGCCTACGGGGTCACCATCCAGGAGGGACCGGCGGACACGCTCGACGCGCCGCAGGTCGCCGGCGCGCTGCCCCGTTTCACAGGTGAGATCCAGCAGATCCCGCCGATGGCGTCTGCGGTCCACGTCGGCGGCCGGCGGCTGTACGAATTGGCCCGCTCAGGCGCGGTCGTGGACGCGCCGCCCAGACGGGTGCGCATCTACCAGTTGGAACTCCGCGAGTTTCGTCCTGGGCCGCCACCCCGCGCCGTGCTGCATGTTGCCTGCTCGAAAGGCACCTACATCAGGCGGCTGTGCGCGGACCTGGGCGAGGTCCTGGGCTGCGGCGCCTACGCCTCGTTCATGGTCCGCACTAGGGTCGGGCGATACGAACTGGCATCGTCCTTCACCCTGGAAGAGCTGCGCGCACTCGCGGATCAGGGGGAGCTGGCGCAGGCGATCCTCGGGATGGACGACGCCCTGCCGGAACTCCCGGCCGTCGACCTGCTGCCCCCGCAGCGGCAGTCCGTGGTGCACGGACAACCCATTCCGCTGTTCCGCATCGCCCACTGGCAGCGGCTGGTCGGGGCGAAGCTGGTGCGCCTGCGGGACCACCATGGCCTCGTAGCCATTGCGAAGGTTGAGGAAGGCATGCTGAAGCCGGTCAAGGTACTGCGTGATTGATTGATGGAAGTCATTCACGGCCTCGAGTCGTTTTCCAAACAGCGCGTGCCCGTTGTGGCAGCCCTGGGCACGTTTGACGGGGTGCACCGCGGGCACCAGGCGTTGATCGGCACGGCGATGCGGCGGGCCCGTGAGCGTGACGGCCGGTGCGCGGTGTTTACGTTCGACCCGCATCCCCGCACGTTCCTGACCCCGGAATCGGGCGCCGTCCTCCTCACCACGCTGGACGAGCGTCTCGAGCTGCTCGCGGGGTTGGGCGTCGACCTGGCCGTGGTCGTCCGCTTCGACGAAGCGTTCCGGAGGATGCCGGCCGGGGAGTGGGTCGCAGCCCTCGTCACGTCGACCGGGCTGGTGGAAGCCGTGTGCGGGCCCAACTACACGTTCGGACGCGATCGCACGGGCGATGCGCGGGTGCTTGCGCATCTGGCCAGACAGTTCGGGTTTCACGTACTGGTGAACGGCCCCGTGGAGGTGGACGGCGGCCCGGTCAGCAGCACGCGTGTCCGGAGCCTGCTCCAGCAGGGCCGTGTCGACGACGCCGGCCGGCTGCTCGGCCGCTGGTACGCGCTGCGGGGCGTGGTCGTCCATGGAGACGGCCGGGGGCGAGGGTTGGGGTTTCCCACGGCAAACGTGAGCCTGCCCGCCGGCAAGCTCATTCCCGCGGCCGGCATCTACGCGGCACATGCCGGCACCGCGACCGGCGCGCACCCGGCCGCGGTCAACATCGGGACGCGGCCGACCTTCGGCCCGGGCGCGCTGGCGGTGGAAGCCTACCTGCTGGACTTCGAAGGAGATCTGTACGGCGCATCGCTCGAACTGCATCTCGCGGCTCGGCTGCGCGACGAGGTGGCCTTCCCGTCCGTCGAGGCCCTGATCAGCCAGATCCGCGCGGACGTGGCCGGAATCCCGCAGGCCCTGGCGGCGTCGGCCTCGCGATTGGCATCGGAACCGGACGTCAGGCGGCGGGCGAGCGCGCCGTGAGTGCCCGGGCGAGCTTCCGCTGGCACAGCAGAAACGGGTGTGCTACGATAGTCTGAGGCGTCGATAGCTGGGAGGTCCGTGCCCCGGCGGCCCCCTCGGTGAGTCGATTTTTTCATGACGCGATCTGACGGTGTGGTGGGGGTTGAGGCGTGGTGTTAGCCAAGGAATCCAAGAAGGAGATCATGGGAAAGTTCAAGCGGCACGATGGCGATACGGGCTCACCAGAAGTGCAGATTGCGCTGCTCACCGAGCGCATTACTCAGCTGACGGAGCACCTGACCGCCCACAAGAAGGACATCCACTCCCGGCGGGGGTTGCTGAAAATGGTCGGCCAGCGCCGCCAACTCCTTGCCTATCTGATGCGGACCGACGTCGATCGGTACCGCCAGATCGTCGACTCCCTTGGCCTGCGTCGATAACCCGGTTCGTCTTCGACAGCTGGTCTGGCGCGTGCGGTGTGGTGATGGGAGCGGGGGTACCCGCTCCCATTTACCTGTCAGGTCTGTGCAGGTACGTCCCTAGGAGGGCTCCATGGCATTGGGTGTACAGCGCGTAGAAGTCCCGATCGGCGATCAGGCGATCTCCTTTGAGACCGGCGCTCTGGCCAGACAGGCCGGCGGCGCGGTGGTCGCCCGGGCCGGAGACACGGTCGTGCTGGTGACCGCCACGATGGCGGAGCCCAGAGAGGGGATCGATTTCTTCCCCCTCACGTGCGACTTCGAGGAGAAGATGTACGCCGCCGGTAAGATCCCCGGCGGTTTCTTCAAGCGCGAAGGGCGGCCGGGTGAACGTGCCATCCTCTCGGCCCGTCTGATGGACCGGCCGATCCGGCCGCTGTTCCCCGAGGGGTTCCGCAACGACATCCAGGTCATCGCCACCGTCCTCTCCACCGATCAGGAACACGACCCATCGGTGCTGGCCATCAACGGCGCGTCGGCGGCCCTGTCGATCTCCGACATCCCGTTTGAAGGACCTATCGGCGCCGTGCGGATCGGCCTCGTCAACGGGGAGCTCGTGGTCAACCCCACCTGGCAACAGGTGCAGGAACACAGCGACCTCGACCTCATCGTCGCCGCGACGGACGACGCCATCATCATGGTCGAAGCCGGCGCCGGCGAGGTCCCCGAGGACCGGGTCCTCGATGCCCTGGACCTCGCCCACCGGGAGATCCGCCGGATCATTGCCGCACAGCGCGAGCTGATGACCGCCGCCGGCCGGCCGAAGGTGGCGGTGACGCTGGCCGCGGCCGACCCCGACCTCGACCGCGCCGTTCGCGCGCGGGCGGTGCCGTTGATCCAGGCCGCGCTGGCGCAGCCGGAGAAGCTGGCGCGTGAAGACGCGCTGCGCCGCGTCGCCGCGGACGTGGCTCCGGCGCTCGTCGAACAATTCCCGGACCGCGAGGCAGCCATCACAGAGATCATCCAGGCCGCCACCAAAGCCGAGATCCGCCGGATGATCCTGCACGAGAGCCGCCGCCCGGATGGCCGCGCGTACACGGACATCCGTCCCCTGCGCATCGAGGTGGGGCTGCTGCCGCGAACGCACGGCTCGGGCCTGTTCCAGCGAGGCCAGACGCAGGTGCTGACGATAGCCACGCTGGGCACCGGCGAAGACGAGCAGATCATCGACGATATCACGCCCCGGAGCTCAAAGCGGTACATGCATCACTACTCCTTCCCGCCCTTCTCGGTCGGGGAAGTGCGGCCGCTGCGCGGCCCGGGCCGGCGCGAAATCGGCCACGGCCTGCTGGCGGAACGCGCGCTGGAACCGATGCTCCCCGACGAGCTCGTGTTCCCATACACGATCCGGCTCGTGTCCGAGGTGCTGGAGTCCAACGGCTCTACATCCATGGCGTCGGTCTGCGCGTCGACGCTCGCGCTGATGGATGCCGGCGTGCCGGTCAAGGCGCCGGTGGCCGGCATTGCCATGGGACTGGTCACGGGGGACGGGACGACGGCCGTCCTCACCGATATTCAGGGGCTCGAAGACGCGATGGGCGACATGGACTTCAAGGTGGCCGGCACGCGGGTCGGCGTGACCGCCCTACAGATGGACATCAAGGTCAAGGGACTCTCGCGCGAGATCATGGTCCACGCGCTGGAGCAGGCCCGCCAGGCGCGGGTGACGCTCCTGGACGCGATGGCCCGGGTGATCGCCGAGCCGCGACCGACCCTGTCGCCGTACGCGCCGCGGATCATCACCATCGAGATCAACCCCGACAAGATCCGGGAAGTCATCGGTCCGGGGGGCAAGGTCATCAACAAGATCACCGCCGAGACCGGCGTGAAGATCGACATCGAGCAGGACGGCCGCGTGCTGATCGCGTCCGTGGATGAGGCGGCGGCGAAGAAGGCCACTCAGATGATCGAAGCCATCGTCCGGGAGGTCAAGGTCGGCGAGATGTACCTCGGCCGTGTGACCCGCCTGATGAACTTCGGCGCGTTCGTCGAGGTGCTGCCCGGCAAGGAAGGACTGGTCCATATCTCGGAGCTGTCCGACAGCCGCGTGAACCGCGTCGAAGACGTTGTCAAAGTCGGCGACGAACTGCTGGTCAAGGTCAAAGAAATCGACAACCTCGGGCGGATCAACCTCACCCGGCGGGGCGTGGCCGCCCCCGGCGAAGGCGCCGCAGCCGCGGAAGCACCCGCAGGGGCACCACCGGCTGGCGACGACAGGCGGCACCGCCCCGACCCATCTGGATCCGGACACCGTCCGGGTCCGGGCGGATCCGGCCACCGCCGCCGCCCCCGGCCGGGCCCCGAGCGTCACTGAGCATTTCCGGGCACTCACGGGGGATGGAGCCGCCGCCGGGAACGGTCACCAAGAGCACGCTGCTGGGCGGCATCCGTGTGCTCACCGAGCAGATTCCGCACGTCCGCACGACCGCCGTCGGTATCTGGGTGGGGGCCGGCTCGCGCTTCGAGCCGTCTGAGCACCACGGCATCTCACACTTTCTCGAGCATCTCTTCTTCAAAGGCACCGCGACGCGGTCGGCGCTGGAAATCGCGCAGGCCGTCGACGACATCGGCGGCCAGATGAACGCATTCACCGATCGTGAGCAGACCGTCTTCTATCTGAAGGTGCTGAGCACGCACCTGGACCGTGCGCTGGAGATCTACGCGGACATGCTGCTCCACTCCACGCTGACCCCGGAACACATCGAGCGCGAGCGGCAGGTCATCACCGAGGAGATCAAGAGCTATGAGGACTCTCCGGATGAGCTGGTCCAGGACCTGCTCGCCCAGACGGTGTGGAACAGGCACCCGCTCGGCCGGCCGGTGATCGGCACCCTGCAGACCGTCGGCGCCCTGACCCGCGATGACTTCCTCTCCTACATCGAGCGGTTCTACCGGCCTACCAACGTGGTGATTGCCGCGGCCGGGCAGCTGGAACACGCGCAGGTCGAATCGCTCATCGCCGCTCACTTCGGCGGGTGGGCGGGGGCCGCGTCCGTCGTGCCGCAGGCGCCGCCGCAGCCGCAGGCCGGCCTCTCCACCCGCACGAAGGAAACGGAACAGGTCCACCTATGCCTGGGCACGCAGGGACTGAGCCAGGCGGATCCGCGGCGCTACGCGCTGTCCGTCCTGGACCACCTGCTGGGCGGCGGCATGAGCTCACGGTTGTTCCAGGAGATCCGAGAGCGGCGGGGGCTGGTGTACAGCATCTCGTCGTACGCGGCGTCGTACCGTGACGGCGGCCTGTTCGTCATCTATGCCGGGATGAGTCCCGATGCCGGCCCCGAGGTCATCCGCCTCGTCATCGACGAGATCGAGAAGGTCAAAGCACACCCACCGGACGCCGCGGAGCTCCGCCGCGCCAAAGAGTCGCTCAAGGGCGGCCTCATGCTGGGGTTGGAGAGCACCGGCAGCCGGATGTCGATGCTGGCCAGATCGGAGATCTACCACGGCCGGCACGTCACGCTCGACGAGTTGATCTCGAAAGTCGATGCCGTCACCGCCGACGATGTGCAACGCGCCGCCGACGACCTCTTCCGCCCCGGAGCGCTGTCCATGGCGGCCATCGGCCCGTTCCGTTCCGACGGAGCGCTGCGGTCCGGCATGCGGAAAGCCTTCGAGCGCTACGTCGGAGAGAAGGCGCAGAAAACACCCGCGGGACCAGGGACCCGGGACCAGGGACCAGATTAGACGAACGGCACTCCATCTTTCTCCGGTCCCCGGTCCCTGGTCCCCAGTCAGTCTCGAAGGGTTGAGGGTGGAGGTGAGTCCCATGGGGGACAAGATCCGCGTGGCGGTCGCCGGCGCCGCCGGCCGGATGGGCAAGGCCGCGGTGCGGGCGGTCGCGGCCCAGCCGGACATGACGCTGGTCGCCGCCCTCGGCCGTTCGCGCGGCATCGGCCAGGACGCCGGGACCATCGCAGGGACCGGATCGCTCGGCGTCAGCGTGACCGCGAGCGTCGCCGACCTGCTCGACGCCAAACCTGACGTCCTCGTTGACTTCTCGCCTGGGACGGCCGCCGTGGAGCACGCGAGGGCGGCCATCCCGGTCGGAGTCTCTCCCGTCATCGGTGCGACCGGGATGTCCGCGGCCGACCTCGAGAGCCTCACGGCGCTGTCGGCCTCACGGCGCGTCGGCGCGGTCGCCGCGCCCAATTTTGCGGTCGGAGCTGTCCTGATGATCGAGTTCTCCCGCGTCGCCGCGAAGTACTTCCCGCACGCCGAGATCATCGAACTCCATCACGACCGCAAGCGGGATGCGCCGTCGGGGACCGCACTGAAAACCGCCGCCGCGGTCGCCTCTGCCCGCAGCATTCCACCCGCACCGGCGGGCGAAGAAGAAATGGTGACCGGCGCGCGCGGGGGCAGAGCGGACGGTATTCCTGTGCACAGCGTCCGCCTCCCCGGGCTGGTGGCGCACCAGATGGTCATCTTCGGCGGTCAGGGCCAGACGCTGACCATCCGGCACGATTCCATCAACGAAGAGTCGTTCATGCCCGGCCTTCTCCTGGCCGTGCGCAAGGTCCGATCGCAAGTAGGACTGGTCTACGGCCTAGAGAAACTCCTTGAACTGACGTTGAGGAGTTGACAACCGGACCGTGAGCGGGTATCGCGTCGGAGTCGTGGGAGCGACCGGCGTCGTCGGGCGGGAGGTGCTGCGGATCCTGGAAGAGCGGCGCTTCCCCGCGGCGGCCGTCCGGCTGTTCGCGTCCGCGCGGTCGGCCGGGACGCGGATCGGATCGCGACGGGTTGACGAGCTCACCGCAGACGCGTTTCGCGATCTCGATCTGGTCCTGTTCGACACGCCGGACGATGTGGCGGAGCAGTGGGTACCCATGGCGGTGGGGGCGGGCGCGATCGCGATCGACAACTCCGCCGCCTTTCGCATGGACCCGGACGTGCCGCTGGTCATCCCCGAGGTGAATCCCGAAGCCCTCCGCGACGCGCCGCGGCGAATCATCGCCAACCCCAACTGCACCACGGCGACCATCGCCGTCCCTCTGGCGCCGCTGCACCGGGCCGCGGGGCTGCGCCGCGTCGTCGCCTGCTCGTACCAGTCGGCGTCCGGAGCCGGTCAGCGCGGGGTGGACCAGCTGTGGAACGAGCTCGACGAAACCGCCTCGGCCCGGCGGCCATCTGACCAGCCTCGCGGGACGGCGTTCGCGCACCCGATTGCGATGAACGTGATCCCGGCGGTCGGATCGCTCCGGGACGCCGGGTTCAGTGAAGAGATCAAAGTGGCCGCCGAACTGCGGAAGATGCTCTCCGCACCCGCCCTCGCGGTCGGGGTGACGTGCGTCCGGGTGCCGACGCTGGTCGCCCACGGCGTCGCCGTGCACGCCGAGTTCGACCGGCGGCTGGACGCGCCCCGGGCGCGCGCGCTGCTGAGCGCGGCCCCGGGCGTGGAAGTCGTGGACGATCCCTCCGCGGCCCGCTACCCGACGGCGCTCGCGGCCGCCGGCCGCGACCCGTGCCTGGTGGGACGTATCCGGACGGATGAGGCCGGCTTCCTGGCCTTCTTTGCCGCCTGCGACAACCTGCGGAAAGGCGCGGCGCTCAACGCGGTCCAGATCGCAGAGCATCTGGTCGCCATGCACGTCGTGACGTCGAGGGTCACCTCCTAGTCTCGCGGTCGTCCTCTATGGGAGTCGTTGTTCAAAAATTCGGCGGCGCGTTGCTCGCGACGCGCTCGGGGCGGACGCAGGTCGCTGACCTCGTCACCGCGACCCGGGCGCGCGGGAGCCAGATTGTGGTCGTCGTGTCCGCGATCGGCCGCGAAGGAGATCCCTACGCCACCGACACCCTGGTGGGACTGATGCGCGAAGCCGGCGGCGAGATCGACCCGCGTACGCTCGACCTCCTCCTGTCGACCGGCGAGGTGATTTCCACCGCGCTGGTCGCCCACACGCTCGTCCGCGCCGGCTGCCCCGCGATCGCGCTGACCGGCGCGCAGGCCGGGATCATTACCACCGACGAGTTCAACGACGCGCGCATCCTCAGCATCGACTCCGGCCGGACCCGCCGCCACCTCGCGCGCGGGGAGGTGGTCGTCGTCGCCGGATTTCAGGGCGTGACCCCCGAAGGGGACATCACCACCCTCGGCCGGGGCGGCAGTGATACCACGGCGGTCGCGGTGGGGGCGGCGCTGGACGCTGAGGTCGTCGAGATCTACAAAGACGTCGAGGGCATCATGACCGCCGACCCCAAACTGGTGGGGCCGGCCAGGCCGATCCGCCGAATCACGTACGACGAAGTGTCACAAATGGCGGCGCTGGGGGCGCGGGTTCTGCACCCCCGCGCAGCGGACATCGGGCGCGACCACAACGTGAAGCTCGTCATCCGGCGCATGGGCAGCGCGGACGGAGGGACGATCATCGTGAAAGGCCAAGAGCTCGGAGTTCCGATCATCGACGGCCGGCCGGTCGTGGCGCTGGCGCACCTGCCCGACGTGGTGCAGGTCAGAATTGCCCGGGGGCCGGGAGAAGACCTGTCCAGGCCGTTGCGCGCGCTGGCCGCCCTGGCAGAGCACGGCATCAGCATCGACCTCATCAACCTCCTTCCGGAGGTCCTGGTGTTCACCGTCAAGGAGGAAGCCGTCTCACAGGCGGCCAACCTACTCACCAAACTCGGATTCCAAGTGAACACCAGCAGCGCATGCGCCAAAGTCTCGATTATCGGCGCCGGGATGCGCGGACGGCCGGGCGTGATGGCGCGCGTGGTGAAGGCGCTGCACGCCGCCGGCACGGAGATCCTGCAGACGGCGGACTCCCACACTACGATCTCGTGCCTGGTCGGACGAGAACAGCTGCAGCGGGCGCTGAATGCGCTGCATGACGAATTCGGCCTCGGGGACGACGTGACCTCAGAACGCGAATCTGAAGGGTAGGGCGAGGGGGGAAGAGAGATGTCGGGCTTCGGTCGGGTCCTGACCGCCATGGTGACGCCGTTCGACGGCGCGGGAGCCGTCGATTACGGACAGGCCGCGGCGCTGGCAAAGCGGCTCGCCGACGCGGGATCAGATGGGCTGGTGGTCGCGGGGACAACCGGAGAGTCTCCCACTCTCACCGATGAAGAGAAGATCCGCCTGGTCCGCACGGTCAAGGAGGCGGTGGGCGTACGGGCGGTCGTGGTGGCCGGCACCGGGACCAATGACACGCGTCACTCCATCCATCTGACCACAGAGGCGGGTCGTGCCGGCGCCGACGGGTTTCTGCTGGTGAATCCGTATTACAACAGACCGTCGCAGGACGGGCTGCACGCGCACTTCAAGGCGATCGCCGAATCCACCGAAAAACCCTGCATGCTGTACAACATCCCGGGCCGGACCGGCGTCAATTGCGCGCCCGACACGATCGCCGCGCTGGCCGAGATTCCCAACATCGTCGCGGTGAAGGAAGCCAGCGGCAGCCTCGACCAGGCGTCGGAGATCCGCCGCAAGACGCCGGCCGCGTTCGACATCTACAGTGGCGACGACAGTCTCACGCTCCCCATCCTGGCCGTCGGCGGCCGGGGAATCGTGAGCGTCGCATCGCACCTGGTCGGACCGGACATCCAGGAGATGGTACGCGCTTACGAGCGCGGGGAGAGCCGCAAGGCGCTGCAGATTCACCTGCGCCTCTTTCCGCTGTTCAAAGTACTATTTATCACGACGAACCCGGTGCCGGTCAAGGCCGCGCTTAATCTCAGCGGGTTCGAGGTCGGACGCCCCCGGCTGCCGCTCGTGGACGCCACCGCAAAAGAGAGAGAACAGATTCAGACGGTGCTTAGAGACCTCGCCCTGGTGGCTGTCTGAAGGGTGCATCGAAGGCCCGCGCGCTGGCGCGTCTGCACGCACGCATCCGGACGTGCACGCGCTGTCCGTTGTGGCGAACCCGCACGCAGGCCGTCCCCGGCACCGGTCCCGCTAGCGCGCGCATCATGCTCGTCGGCGAAGCGCCGGGAAAGCAGGAGGACCTCCGCGGTGAACCATTCGTCGGCGCGGCCGGAAAGCTTTTGGACGGCCTGCTGGCTTCCTCAGGACTCTCCCGGTCGGATGTCTACATTACCAACCTCGTGAAGTCGCGGCCGGTGGCCGGCCCGCCGCCGGGCCGGAACCGCGCGCCGGCGCCCGGCGAGATCGGCGCGTGCGCGCCGTGGCTGATGGAACAGCTTGAGATCATCCGCCCGCGGGTCGTCGTCACCCTCGGCCGGTTCGCGCTCCAGTACTTTCTGCCCGGCCGCAAGATCGCGGACGTGCACGGCCGCCTGGTGGCGAGCGGACGCTTGACGATTCTCCCTCTGTACCATCCCGCGGCGGCCCTCTACCGGCGGGACTGGATGCGGATGCTCCGGCGGGATATCCGCGCGCTGCGGATGCTCCTTCAGACGCGCCGCTGAATCGGGCGTCATGGGACGGTGAAGGAGAGCCTCTTTCGGGCATAGAACGTCTAGGGTCGAACATGCAGACGCACCTGACAACGCACCTTTCGCGGGAGCGCGTACGTGCTCAACATGATCATCCTCGGCCTCATCCAGGGGCTGACTGAGTTCCTGCCGGTCAGCAGTACCGCCCACCTCATCTTTGCTGAGGCCTTTCTGGGAATTCCCCGCCCAGGTCTCCTGCTGGAAGCGGTGCTGCATCTCGGTACCGCAGCAGCCGCCCTCATCGTGTTCTGGGATGACGTCCGGCGCCTGACCGGCGGGTGGATCGCAACGCTGTCCGGCCGGACCGCCGATCCCGCCGCGCGCGCCTACGGACGCCTGGCCTGGTTGATCATCCTCATCACCGCCATCACCGCGGCGGCCGGGCTGGCACTGGAAGGCCCGTTGGAGCGGATGTTTGGCTCGGTGCGTGGAACGGCGGTGCAGTTGATGCTGACGGGAGCGCTGCTGCTATTCGCCCGGGCGCGGGGAGTCCGCGCCGTCACGGAGGCGACCGCACGTGACGCCGCGGCGATCGGCGTGGCGCAGGCTGTGGCCATTGTTCCGGGGATCTCGCGATCGGCAACGACGATCGCGGCCGGGATGTGGATGGGCCTGCGGCAGGACGAGGCCGCGCGCCTCTCGTTTCTCGCCGCAATCCCCGCAGTCGCTGGTGCAGGTGTGTTCGGGCTCAAGGATCTTCAGCTGGGCGCGGCGATGGGGTATACTGCAGCGCAGCTGGTCGCCGGGTGCGCGGTGGCGCTGGTGTCCGGCGCCGCGGCGATTCGCTGGCTGCTCGCGCTGCTGCGCCGGGGACGGCTGGTCATGTTCGCCGTCTACTGCCTGGTGACCGGCGCAGCCGTCCTTCTGGTGACGAGGTAGATTATCGTGCCGCGCCGGAAACGAACCGCCAACCGGAATCATGCCGCCGGAGCCCTCATCCTGGTCGCCGGCCTCATGCTGGCGCTGTCGTTCTTGCCCGAGGCGACCGGCGTCCCGCTCGTGCTCGGCCGCGCGCAGCGGACCGCGCTGGGCGACGCGGCATGGTTGATCCCGCTGTCCGCAGTGGTCGCGGGGGTGACCCTGCTGCTGGCAGGCGAACGCTCGCGCCCGGGCCGCCGGGCCGCCGGCGCGGCGCTGGTCGCCCTGGCTGCCGTCGCCGCCTACCATATGAAAGTCCCGCACGGCCAGGAACTCGCGGCGGGCGCGGCGGGACGCGCGGGCGGGGTGGTCGGCGGCGTCGTGCTCTGGGCGCTGCGCCGCGCGTCGGGCGATGCCGGCGCCTGGCTGGTCCTGGCTGTTACCGCCGTCGGCGGTGTGCTGCTGTGGTCGGGGACCTCGCTTGCCGCGGTGCTGGCGACCGTTGTGTCGGCCGGCAGCCGGACGGCGCAGGCGCTGGCCGGTATCGTCTCGACCGTGTGGCAGCTGGCGGCCGGTGTCGTTGCGGCGGCCGCCGGCAGCATTCTCAAAGCCATGAACGCCGCGGGGCAGCTGGCGCGAACCGTCGCGTCGGCGTTCCGCCATCCCCAGGAGGCGGTGCCGGAGGTGTCACCGCCCGGTTCGCTTCCTGCCCCCCTCACTGCGGAGCCGCCGGCACTGCATGGCGCGCCCCGCAACGGCGAACTCCGCCCGGCGCGGAGTCCCGCGCCGCCGCCGCACGAGGATCGCGGGGAATGCGCGGAGGCCCGCCGCAGCGAGGCGTTCAAGCAGGAAACGCTGGCCCTTGAGGTGCCGTCAGGCGGATACCAGCTGCCGCCGCTGACGCTGCTCGCGGATCTCCCGTCGCCACGGGGAAAGGCCAAGACCGATCCCGCCGATCTCGCCAGACAACTGGAGCAGACGCTCTTGAGCTTCGGCGTGGAAGCGAAGGTCACCCGGTGGGAGCAGGGGCCGGTCGTCACGCGGTTCGAAGTGCAGCCCGCCTCCGGCGTCCGGGTGCAGAAGATCAGCAGCCTCACCAACGACATCGCCCTGGCGCTCGCCGCCCCCAGTGTCCGGATCGAGGCGCCCATCCCCGGCAAGTCCGCCGTCGGGATCGAGGTCCCCAATCAAAAGACGGCGCTGGTCCATATCAAGGACATCCTGTCGTCTGAGGACTACCAGCGGACGGCCGGACCCCTCGTGGTCGCGCTGGGCAAAGACATCGCGGGTCACCCCATCCTGGGCGACCTGGCCGAGATGCCGCACCTGCTGATCGCGGGCGCCACCGGGTCGGGCAAGTCGGTGATGTTGAATGCGATTATTGCCGGGCTGCTGTTCCGTTGCACGCCCCTGCACGTCCGGCTGCTGATGATTGACCCCAAGCGCGTGGAGTTTGCCAACTACAACAACATCCCGCACCTGCTGGCGCCCGTGGTCACCAATCCGCGCGCGGCGGCCGGCGCGTTGAAGGAGATGCTGCGGGAAATGGAGGAGCGTTTCGAGCGCTTCGCCTCGACCGGCACCCGCAACATCGCGGCCTACAACCAGCTGGCCGACGTCGAACGCCTGCCGTATGTGGTCATCATCATCGACGAGCTGGCGGATCTGATGATGGTGGCCCCGGCCGACTTCGAAGATGTCATCTGCCGTCTGGCGCAGATGACCCGGGCCACCGGCATCCACATGGTGGTGGCGACCCAGCGGCCGTCCGTGGACGTGATCACGGGCCTGATCAAAGCCAACATTCCCTCGCGGGTGGCGTTCGCGGTGAGCAGCCAGGTGGACAGCCGGACCATTCTCGACATGCCGGGGGCGGAGAAACTGCTGGGCAAGGGCGACATGCTGTACCTGCCGATGGGCGCGGCCCGGCCGGTCCGCGCGCAGGGCGCCTTCATCGCCGACAGCGAGATCCAGGCCCTGGTCGCCTGGTGGAAGGCGCAGGGGAAGCCGGTGTACGACCAGGACCTGCTGCGGTCCGAGCAGGGGAACCCGGAAGCGGGGAGCGACGAAGACGAACTGCTGGCCGATGCCGCGCGGCTCGTGGTGCGGGCCGGCTACGGATCCGTGTCGCTGCTGCAGCGGAAGATGAAGATCGGATACGTCCGCGCCGCCCGCATCGTAGACCAGCTCGAGGAGCGGGGCATCGTCGGCCCGGCCCAGGGCAGCAACCCCCGCGAGATTCTGGTCGGGCTGGAAGATCTCGACCGGCTCATCAAGTCCGGCGCCGTCCGGTCCTAGCCAGGAGTTCCTCCGCGCCGACTCGAAGATACCCACACCAATCCCATTCTATCCACATAGTGGTGATCCCACGGGAGGTGTGTTGAGGATGAGAATCGGCATGCGCATCGGGGCTGCGGCGCTGGTCGTGGTCGCGGTCACTCTATGGGCGCTGCCCGGGACCCCGGCGGTCGCCCAGGCCAAGAAGTGGCGGGTCGGGATCGTGTACGACGTCGGCGGACGCGGCGACCTGTCGTTCAACGACATGGCGTATGCCGGCCTGTCGAACGCCCAGAAGGAATTCGGCAGCCGGATCGAGACCCGCGACCTCGAGCCCACGGCCGGGGGCGAGAACCGGGAGGAGCTGCTGCGCCTCCTCGCCGGTGAGAAATTTGACCTCATCTTCGGCATCGGCTTCCTGTTCACGGACAGCATCACTCGGGTGGCCAAGGATTTCCCGGGCGTCAAGTTCGCCATCGTAGACGGGTTCATCGGAGACCAGCCCAACGTGGTCAGCCTCCTATTCAAGGAGCACGAGGGATCGTTCCTCGTGGGCGCCGCGGCCGCGCTGAAGTCAAGGGCGAACAAGATCGGATTCGTGGGCGGCATGAAGATCCCGCTGATCGAGAAGTTTGAGGCCGGCTTCATCGCCGGCGCCAAGTACGTGAAGCCGTCCATCGAGGTGTTCAGCGAATACGCCGGCACCACCGGGGAGGCGTTCCGCGACCCTGTCAAAGGCAAGGAGCTCGCGCTGGCCGAGTACGACCGGGGCGCCGACATCATCTACCACGCGTCCGGCGGTACCGGCATCGGCGTGTTCGAAGCGGCCGTCGTGAAGAAGCGGCTGGCCATCGGCGTAGACGCGGACCAGTCCCTGACGGTCAAGCCGGACCAGCGGGCGCAGATTCTCACCAGCATGCTGAAGCGGGTCGACGTGGCGGTGCACGAGACGATCAAGGCCACCGTCGCCGGCCAGTACAAGGCCGGGGTCCGCACATTCGGCTTGAAGGAGAACGGGGTCGGCTATGCGGTCAACAACTACAACAAGGCGATGGTGCAGGACATCGCCGCCCGGCTCGAGGCGCTGCGGAAGGACATCATCGCCGGGAAGATCAAGGTCCCAGAGGACAAGAAGCAGCTTGAGGAGTTCCTGAAGACGCTGAAGAAGTGAGCACCCCGCAGGCGCAGGGGGGTGGGGGCACGGCCTCCACCCCCTCCCTCTTTATCGAGCTCCGCGGCATCATGAAACGGTTCCCCGGCGTCGTTGCCAACGACGCCATCGACCTGGCGGTGCGGCGCGGAGAGATCCATGCGATCGTCGGCGAGAACGGCGCCGGCAAATCCACGCTCATGCGCATCCTGTACGGATTGTACCAGCCCGACGCCGGCACCATCGCCGTGCGCGGCCGGCCCGTGGTGATCGACTCACCGCGCCGGGCGCTGGAGTTGGAGATCGGCATGGTGCACCAGCACTTCATGCTCATCCCGGTCTTCACCGTCACGGAAAATATCATTCTGGGCAGCGAGCCCACGTCCGGGCTGGGCCGGATCCAGATGCGCGAGGCGAGTGCGCGCGTGGCCGACCTGTGCCGGCAATACGGCTTCGCCCTCGACCCCGCGGCGAAGGTGGAGGACCTCTCCGTCGGCGAGCAGCAGCGCGTTGAAATTCTCAAGGTGCTCTACCGCGGAGCCGAGCTGCTGATCCTCGACGAGCCCACCGCGGTGCTGGTGCCCCAGGAGGTCGAGGACCTGTTCAGCAACCTCCGCCAGCTGGTCGCGCAGGGCAAGACGATCATCTTCATCAGCCACAAACTGGACGAGGTATTGAGCATCTCCGACCGCATCACGGTCCTGCGCCGCGGCCGCGTCATCGGCACCGTGGGCGCCGCCCAGACCACGAAGGCCGCGCTGGCCGAGATGATGGTGGGACGCCCGGTGCTGCTGGACCTTGAGCATCCGCCGGTCACACCGGGGGAGGTCCGTCTGGACGCCCGCCGGCTGCGCGTGCCGGGGACCGGGAGGCGTCTGGCGATCCGCGACGTGTCGTTCAGCGTGCGGGCCGGCGAAATCTACGGGCTGGCCGGCGTCGAGGGCAACGGGCAGAGTGAACTGGTCGAAGCGCTGGTGGGATTGCGGCCCATCACGGCCGGGTCACTCCTGATCGAGGGCGTGGACGTCACCCGCGCGACGGCCCGCGCCATCCGGCTGATGGGCGTGGCCCACATCCCAGAAGACCGCCAGCGCCGGGGCATCGCGTTGCCGATGGCGGTGTGGGAAAACATGATCCTCGGCCATCACACCCGCGGTGACTTCGCGCGCGGCGCGCTGCTGGATCGACCGGCCATTTCGGGATTTGTGCGCCGCCGCGTCGGAGACTACGACATCCGCGTGGCCGACACCGACGCGCCGGTCCTCGCGCTGTCCGGAGGCAACCAGCAAAAGGTCATCGTCGCACGGGAGTTCAGCTTCGAGCCGAAGGTCCTGATCGCCGCCCAGCCGACCCGGGGGCTCGACATCGGCGCCACGGAGTTCGTGATGCGCCAGGTGCTGGCCGCGCGCACCGGCGGCATGGCCGTCCTGCTCGTCTCGGCGAACCTGGAGGAGATTCTGACCCTCTCCGACCGCATCGGCGTGATGTACGGCGGGACGCTCGTCGCGGAGTTCCGGCGGGGCGAGGCCACGCCGGCCGACCTGGGCCTGTGCATGACCGGAGCGAAGCGCGCAGCCGAGGTGGCCGGGTGAAACATCGTCTGCTGTTCGTGCAGGTCGCCGCGCCGCTGGTGGCCATCCTGTTCGGCATGCTGATCGCCTCGATCATCATCCTGGCCATTGGCCGCAACCCGCTGGAGGTTTACGGGGTGATGATCCGGTTCAACCTCACCCGCACCGACAGCCTGTTCTCGATCCTGTTCAAGACGACCCCGCTCATCTTCGCGGGCCTCGCGGTGGCTGCGTCGTTCCGTGTCAACCTGTTCAACATCGGGGTGGAAGGACAGTACTACGTCGGGGCGTTCTGCGCCGCGTTCGTCGGGTTCAGCCTCCGCGGCCTGCCGGCCGCCATCCACCTGCCGCTGGCCCTAGCCGCGGCGGCGGCCGGAGGCATGCTCTGGGCGCTGGTGCCCATCGCCTTGAAGCTGCGGCGCGGAGCGCACGAAGTCATCACCACGATCATGATGAACTACATCGCCTCCGCGCTGCTGCTCTACCTGATCAACGACGTCTTTCGCGACCCCGCGCAGGTAGGGACGCCGCGTGTGCGCACGCCCGAGGTCGCCGCCGCGGCGCGGATCCCGTCGATGGGTCCTCTCCTGGCTCCCCTGGGGCTGCACGGATCGGACGT
Organism: bacterium; assembly: GCA_044868695.1. Taxonomy (GTDB): domain Bacteria; phylum Sysuimicrobiota; class Sysuimicrobiia; order Sysuimicrobiales; family Kaftiobacteriaceae; genus JBIOWP01. The sequence goes on along the minus strand of JBIOWP010000084.1, from coordinate 24,373 downwards.
GGAGAAACTCAACCTGTTGCTGCTGCTCGGCATCGCGCTGGCGTGCGTGCTGGCCTACTTCATCGGGCGGACCAGATTCGGGTATGAAGTGCGGGCCGTCGCGTTCAACCCGCTGGCGGCGGAAGCCGCCGGGATCCCCAACGCCCGCGTGCGATTCTGGATGTTCATGCTCAGCGCCGGCGTCGCCGGCCTGGTAGGGCTGAACGACATCCTGGGGTTCTTCGGCTACCTCGACATCGACTTTCCCAAGGGGCTGGGGTTCCTGGGGATTTCCGTCGCGCTGCTGGCTAAGAATAATCCCCTGGGAGTCATCCCCGCCGCGCTGCTGTTCGGCTTCCTGGACCGCGGGGCGGCGGGGGTGCAGTTCTTCGCCCGCGTGCCCAAGGAGATCATCGTGATCCTGCAGGCGATCATCATCCTCGCCATCGTCGTCGCGTACGAACTGCTGACGCGGTACGTGCGGACACAGCGCAAGCGTGAGGCCGAGGCGGCCGGACCCGTGGCGGCCGCCGGCAGCCCGGCCGGAGGCTAGCCCGTGGACACGCTGGCCTCCCTGTTTAGCCTGGCTCTCGTCGCGTCGGCGATCCGTGTCACGATGCCGATCCTGCTCGCCTCCCTCGGAGCCGTGTACTCGGAACGCGGCGGCGTCGTGAACATTGCTCTGGAAGGCATCATGATCATGGGCACGTTCTTCGGCGCGGTCGGCGCCTACGCGTTTGCCGAACGCTTTCCCGATCTGGCGCAGGCCCGGCCGGACCTCGCGCCGCTGGTGGGCGTGCTCGCCGCCGTAGCCGCGGGGATGGCCTTTGGACTGATCCACGCCCTCGTCACCATCACGTTCCGGGTCGATCAGATCATCAGCGGCGTCGCCCTGAACCTCCTCGCGGGCGGACTGGCGCGTTTCCTGAACATCCTCCTGTTCGAACGGGCCACCCAGTCACCCGGCGTGCGGGGCTTCACGCCGATCGACCTCCCGCTGCTCAAGGACGTGCCGCTGCTGCGGCCCCTGGTGACCGGCATCTCGCCGATGATCGTAGTGGGACTCCTCCTCGTTCTCCTCAGCCAATGGGTGCTGCTCCGGACGCGATTCGGCCTGCGGCTGCGGGCGGTCGGCGAGTACCCGCTGGCTGCCGACACGCTCGGCGTCAGCGTCTATCGGCTGCGGTACATCGGGGTGCTGGCGAGCGGTGCGCTGGCGGGCATGGCGGGCGCATACCTGGCGATCGAACAGGCCCACCTGTACTTCGAGGGGATGACGCAGGGCAGGGGATTTATCGCCCTAGCGGCGATGATCTTCGGGAACTGGTGGCCCGTGGGCGCGCTCGGCGCGTCGGCGCTGTTTGGCTACTTTGACGCCCTGAGTCTGCGCGTGGTGCGGCTGCCCGTCCCATATCAATTCATCAGCGTGCTCCCACAGATTGTGACCATCTTCGTTCTGGCCGGGTTCGTCCGCCGCGCCCAGATGCCGGCCGCCGACGGCGTGGCATACACGAAAGAGGAAGAATAACCGTGGGCGACTGATGATCCAGGATCGAAGGTCCGGGATCCGGGATCCCGTGTTTTCGGCCGTCGTCATCGGCGGGGTCAACGTGGACATCATCGCGACCGCGCCGACCCTCCGGCCCCAGGTTAGCACTCCGGGCCGTATCCGCGTCGGTGCCGGGGGCGCCGGGCGCAACGTTGCGGAGAACCTGGCCCGCCTGAGCATCCGCACGGAGCTGATCTGCGCCGTCGGCGATGATCCGCTCTCCGAAGTCGTGCTCACTCGGACGAAGGATGCTGGCGTGCGCGTGTCCGGCGCGATCCGGCTCGCGGGGATGCGAAATGCCTACGTGGCCATCGCATCTCCAACCTCCACGACCATGGCGGTCTCGGAAATGACCGCTGCGGAATCGCTCACGCCTGACCACCTCACCGCGCACGCGGATGCCATCCGGGCCGCCGACTATGTTGTGGTCGACGCCAACCTCGCACCGGGGACGATCGACGCCGTCGTTCGTGTCGCCGCCGGCCGGCGGTTGTGTCTGCTGCCGGTATCTGTGGCGAAAGCGCCGCGGGTCGCCGCGCACCTCCACGCGGCTTCGCTGGTCGTGCTGAACGCCGGGGAGGCCGCTGCCTTAACCGCAACCCCCGTCAACGCGGTCGCGGACGCCGTGCAGGCGGTCGGTAGGATCCGAGGCTTCCCCGACGCGACGGTCGTCGTCACGATGGGGGACCAGGGGTTGGTGTGGGGAGGCCGCGAGGTCATCCCGCTCCCCGCCCTCCCCGTCGCCGTGGTCGACCCGTCGGGGGCGGGGGATGCCGTCGCGGCGGCGACCGTCTACGGTTTGCTGGCGGGACTCGACGATCGCATCGCGGCGCACCTCGCGCGCGCCGCCGGTGCCCTGACGGCAACGGTCGAAGGCAGCGTGCATCCGGACCTCACACCCGGTGTCCTGTACGCGCATGCGCAGATTGCCGCCCCTCATTGACGTCCGCGAGGACGTGGCGGCTGCGCTCGCGCGCCGCCGGCCCGTCGTCGCCCTGGAGTCGGCGGTCGTCTCTCACGGGCTGCCCCATCCCATCGGCCTGCAGATGGCGGGAGAACTTGAGGAGATCGTCCGCGCGGCCGACGCGGTGCCAGCGATCGTGGCCGTCCTCGCCGGACGGATCCGGGTCGGAGTCACGCAGGACGAACTTAACGGGTTGATCTCCGCGGCTGCGATGAAGGTGGCCTCCCGTGACCTGCCGGTCGCCGCCGCAGCCGCGGCGTCCGGCGGGACGACGGTCTCCGCGACGGTCGCGGTGGCGGATCTTGTCGGCATCGGCGTCGTGGCCACCGGGGGCATCGGCGGAGTCCACCTCGGCGCGGAGCAGAGTTGGGATGTCTCCGCAGACCTGCAGGCGCTGGCCGAGCATCCGGTCGCCGTCGTCTGCGCCGGCGCCAAGGCCGTCTGCGATATCGGGAAAACGCTCGAATACCTGGACAGCGCCGGGGTCACCGTGGTCGCGTACAGATCAGACCGCTTTCCGAACTTCTACGTGCAGGACAGCGGGTTCCCGGCGCCGCGACAGATCACCTCGACGCACGAGGCTGCCGCGATCCTCGCCGCAAAACGCGCTCTTGGCCAGCGGACGGGCGTGGTGATCGCCAACCCCATTCCCGTCTCTGAGGCACTGTCTGCGGAGGAAGTGGACCACGCCGTCCGCGACGCCGCGGAGCAGGCGCGGGCCGCCGGTGTGCGGGGCGGCGACCTCACGCCCTACCTGCTTGCCGTGCTGGTAGAGAGGACTGGAGGCCGCTCGCTGCGCGCCAACCTGTCCCTTTTGCGCGCCAACGCCGCGCTGGCCGCCGCCGTGGCCGCGGCGGTCTCCCACATGACCCCGGCCGCGCCGAAGGATTGATTGTTCGGGTGATTGAACACAGACAGCGTGCAGCAACATCGGACCCCGTCCCCCCACTCCGAGACGCTGGGCATCGGCGAGCGCCTGCGCAACGCGCGCGAAGCCAAAGGATTGACGCTGGCCGCGGCCGAGACCCTGACACACATCCGCGCCCTCTACCTTCAGGCGCTGGAGGAGGAACAGTTTGACCGCCTGCCGGCCACAGTGTACACGCGGGGATATCTGCGCACCTACGCGGCCACCCTGGGACTGAACCCCGACGAATTGATCGAGGCGTATCCGCTGGCGTTTGATGCGCCGGCCCAGCCGCTGGTTCCGGCGTTCCCCGCGGAGGTGCCCATCCGGCCGGCCGTGCCGCCCTCCCGTGTGCGGCGCATCATCATGATCATCGGCGGGGCGGTGGTCCTGGTCTTCATCGTCCTCATCCTGATCGGGTACCAGCAGATGCGCCAGTTCGCGAAACCCGTTCCGCCGCCGGCCCCGCCGGAGGCGGCGGTCGCTGAACCGGCGCACCCGCCGGCCCCGGGAGAACCCGGCGAGCCCGCGGGTCAGACCCCGGGCGCCGGCGTGGAACTGGTCGTGCAGGCGACGGGCACGTCGTGGCTGCGCGTGCTCGCCGACGACGAGGAGATCTTCCAGGGGCTGGTGCACGAGGGGGAGGTCAAGGTCTGGCGGGCACGCGAACGGCTCACGGTGCGCGTCGGCGACACCACCGCCGTTTCGTTGCAGGTCAACGGCCAACCGGTGCTGTCGGACGTGCGGCGACGTGTCTGGGAGGAGACATTCACGGCACCCTAGCCATGCGCGCAGAGATCATTTCGGTCGGTACGGAACTCCTTCTGGGTCAGATCGTCGACACCAACGCCGCCTACCTCGCCCAGCGGCTGGCCGAGATCGGCGTCGATGTCTACTTCAAGCAGACCGTCGGAGACAATCCGACGCGGATCGAAGAGGCAACGCGCCTGGCCCTATCACGCGCCGATGTCGTGCTGATGACCGGGGGGCTGGGACCCACCGAAGACGACCTGACGGTGGCGACGGTCGCCACGACGCTGGGACTTCCCCTGGTGGCGGACGAGAGCGCCGCTGACCACATCCGCCGGTTCTTCGACGCCCGCGGGCGGACACCGTCGGATACCGTGTTCAAGCAGGCGCTGGTGCCGCGCGGCGCACGCATCATCGCCAATACCCGCGGGACGGCGCCGGGGGTCCACATCGAGCACCGCGGCCGTTCGCTGTTCCTGATGCCGGGCGTGCCCTACGAGATGAAGGGCATGATGGACGGGTACGTGCTCCCGGCCCTGCGCGATCGGGCGGGGGCGGCCGTCATCCAATCCCGCGTGCTGCGTGTCACGGGGGAGGGGGAGTCGGCCATCGAGGTCCGCATCAAGGACCTCCTTCAGCTGACGGAGCCCACCATCGCGCCCTACGCGAAGCTCGGCGAGGTGCACCTGCGACTCACCGCAAAGGGAGCCCCCGACGCCGTGGCCGCCACGTTGGATCGAGGCGAAGCCCTTGTGCGCGAGCGGCTCGGCGACCTCGTGTACGGCGTCGACGGCCAGACGCTGGAAGACGTGGTGGCCGCCGCGCTGACCGCGCGCCGCCTGACGGTTGCGGTCGCCGAGTCATGCACCGGCGGGCAGATCAGCCACCGCCTGACGGCCGTCCCGGGCAGCTCGACGTATTTCCTCGAGGGCGTCGCGGCTTACAGCAACGAGGCGAAAATTAGAGATGCGGGCGTCGATCCAGCACTCCTCGATGCGCACGGCGCCGTGAGCGCAGAGGTCGCGGAGGGCATGGCGGCCGGCATTCGCCGGCGCGCGGGTGCGGCCCTCGGCCTGGCCGTCACCGGTATCGCCGGTCCTACCGGGGGGACGCCCGAAAAACCGGTCGGCCTGGTCTTCCTGGCTCTCGCCGGTGCCGCAGGACCGACGCACCGGCGGCTGCTGTTGGGGTCTGAAGCCGGCCGAGAAGGCATTCGCTTTCTGGCCTCACAGGCGGCGCTCAACCTGTTGCGCCTCCATCTGCTGCGGGCATGATCGCACGACACCGCATCTTCATCGCCGTGGAACTCGACCCGGCGCTGCACCAGCACGTCGTCGAAGCACAGCGGCGCCTGGAAGCGGCCGGCGCGAGGATCCGCTGGATCAAACCGGGCAATCTCCACTTTACGCTGCGGTTTCTCGGCGAGATTACACCCGCGCAGGTGGCCCTTGCGAAAATCGCCTCACGTGAGGCCGTGGCCGGGATCCGGCCGTTTGCCATCGCGCTGACCCACCTGGGCGCGTTCCCGAGCCTCCAGCGGCCCCAGGTCGTGTGGATCGGCGTGGGAGACGGCGCGCAGGCACTGGAGGCGCTCGCCCAACGGCTCGACGACCGGCTGGCTCATCACCGCTTCCCGCTCGAGGACCGCACGTTCCGACCCCACCTGACGCTGGCGCGGGTACGCGATGCCCGGCAGTGGGGAGATGTCGTCCGGGCCCTCACCCAGCATGCGGAGCTGCCCGTCGGGTCCCAAGAGGTCAGGACCATCTCGGTGATGGAGAGCCATCTGACCCCTGATGGACCTATCTACGCACGGGTTGAGGAGGTCAGCCTCCATGGCCACGAGAAGTAGTAGGTGCGGCCGGCTCAACTGAGTCATTGACAAGCGAACAAACGTTTGGTAGACTGCGCGCGAACAGCTGGGCAGGGAGGTTGCGTCGATGAACGAACGGCAGCGGGCCCTCGATCTCGCCCTGACGCAGATCGAGAAGCAGTTCGGCAAAGGCTCCATTATGAAGCTGGGAGAGGCCAGCGCTAAGCTGGCCGTCGAGGTCATTTCCACCGGTGCTCTGGCGTTGGACATCGCCCTGGGCGTCGGCGGGGTCCCGCGGGGCCGCGTGATCGAAGTCTACGGGCCCGAGTCCTCCGGCAAGACCACGCTGGGGTATCACATCATCGCCGAGGCGCAGCGCGAGGGTGGGGTGGCGGCGTTTATCGACGCCGAGCACGCGCTAGATCCCAACTACGCGAAGGCCGTAGGCGTCGACGTGGACGGCCTGCTGCTCTCCCAGCCGGACTCCGGTGAGCAGGCGCTGGAGATCGCCGAGATGCTGGTGCGCAGCGGCGCGGTCGACATCATCGTCGTCGATTCGGTCGCCGCGCTGGTCCCCAAAGCCGAACTGGAAGGCGACATGGGCGACGCGCACATGGGCCTGCAGGCGCGGCTGATGTCGCAGGCGCTGCGCAAACTGGTCGGCGCGATCAGCCGGTCCCACACGACCGTCGTGTTCATCAACCAGATCCGTGAGAAGATCGGCGTCATGTTCGGCAATCCCGAAACCACCACCGGCGGCCGGGCGCTGAAGTTCTACGCGTCGGTGCGCATGGAGATCCGGCGGACGGAGAGCATCAAAGTCGGGGAAGAGCTCAAGGGCATGCGCGCGCGGGTCAAGGTGGTGAAGAACAAGCTGGCTCCGCCGTTTCGCGAGGCAGAGGTCGACATCTTCTACGGACGCGGAATTTCCAAAGCCGCCAGTCTCCTCGACGTGGCCGCGGTGCACGGCATCGTCCAGCGCACGGGCACCTGGTTCGCGTTCGGTGAGATGAAACTGGGCCAGGGACGCGACAATGCCCGCGACTTTCTGGACGCGAACCCGGAACTGGCGCGAGAGATTGAGCGCCGCGTGCGCACGCACCTGGGACTGATCAAATCGCCCGCGCCGGCCGAAGTCCGCGAGGCGCCGCCCGCCAGGGAGCCGGCAAAGGGCAGGGCGTAGCAGGGGTGAACGTCGTCCATATCGGTCCGAGCCGCGGCCGGCTCGGCCACCGGCGCGTGGTGCTGGACACCGGCGGGACGTTTCGCCTGCGGCCGGAGGATGTCAACGCGCTCGGGCTTGCCACCGGCGCCGACATTGACGAGACCGCGCTCGCGCAGGTGCGGGCGCGTGGAGAGCGGGCGCTGGCAGAAGAAACCGTCTACCGTCTGCTGGCTATCCGCCCCCGCAGCCGCCGGGAACTGGCCGACCGGCTGCGCCGGCGGGGTCTTCCCGCTGAGGTGGTCGCCGCCGTCATCACCGATCTTGAACACGCGGGGCTGGTGGATGACCACCGCTTCGCGGACGCCTGGGTGCGCAGCCGGACTGCATTGCAGCCTTCGGGCCGCGTCCGTCTCCGGTACGAGCTCGCGCGCAAGGGCGTCGCGCGGGAGGTCATCGACAGGACGCTGCGCGAACGTCTCAGTGAGCAGGACGAGGATGCGCTCGCGCAGGACGTGGCGCGCAGCCGGCTGCGCCGATACCGCGGCCTGAGCCGCGAGGTGGCTGCCCGCCGGCTGGCGGGACTCCTGGAACGCCGCGGATTCTCGACGTCTGTGATCGCCCGTGTCCTCCGGGACACGGTGGGCTCGCTGCCGCAGGACACCGACTGATGCCGGACCGACGCCATCCCCTCACCATCGACGCCCGCCCGCCGGGCCAGCTGCCGCTGGAACTGACCGCACCAGACCGGGCCGCTGCCCCGGTCCCTCTCGACGACCGGATCCTGGCCGACCTCAATGACGAGCAGCGGCGGGCCGTCACGCACGCCTCGGGGCCGCTGCTGATCGTCGCCGGGGCCGGCACCGGCAAGACGGCGGTCATCACGCGGCGGATCGCCTGGCTGATTGCCACCCGGCGAGCGCGGCCCGCGGAGATCCTCGCCCTCACCTTCACGGACAAGGCCGCGGCCGAGATGGAAGAGCGCGTCGATGTCCTCGTGCCCTACGGGTACACCGACGTCTGGATCAGCACCTTCCACGCCTTCGGCGACCGGGTGTTGCGGGACCATGCGTTGGAGCTGGGCCTGTCCCCCGACTTCCGCGTGCTGACTAAAGCCGAGCAGGTCATCTTCTTCCGGGAGCACCTGTTTGAATTTCCGCTCGACGTCTACCGGCCGCTGGGCGACCCGACACGATACATCGAAACCCTGATCGCGTTGATCTCCCGGGCGAAGGACGAGGACGCCAGTCCGGCCGAGTATCGCGCGCACGCCGACCGGGTCATCGCGGAAGCCCGGGCCCATCCGGATGACCGCGAACTGGCGGACCTGGCCCGCCAGCAGCAGGAGCTCGCGCTGACATACCAACGCTACCAGGAACTGCTGGCCAAAGAGGGGCTGGTCGACTTCGGCGACCTCATCACCCACACGCTGCGGCTCCTCCGGGAGCGACCGGCGGTGCTGCGGGAGTACCGGGAACGCTTCACGTACATCCTGGTCGACGAGTTCCAGGACACCAACTACGCACAGTTCCAGCTGGTGCGGCTGCTGGTCGGGGACGACGGACCCCAGCACATTGCCGTGGTCGGCGACGACGACCAGTCCATCTACAAGTTCCGGGGCGCCGCGATCAGCAACATCCTCAACTTCCTCGACGTCTTCCCGCAGGCCGCGCAGGTAGTGTTGACCACCAACTATCGCTCGCATCAGGGGATTCTCGATACGGCCTACCGCCTGATCCAGCACAACAATCCCGACCGCCTGGAAGACCGGCGCGACCTCGACAAACGCCTGCGCGCGGTGCGGGTCGACGGTCAGGCGCCCCAACACGTGCACCTGGACACGCTCAGCGGGGAGGCCGACTGGGTCGCCCAGCAGATTGCCCAGAAAGTCGAACGGGGGGACTGTGCCTACAAACACTGCGCGGTCCTCGTCCGCAGCAACGCCGACGCGGACCCATTCATGCGCGCGTTGAACATGCGGGGGGTGCCGTTCCGGTTCACCGGCAGCCGCGGCCTGTACAATCGGGAGGAAATTCGCCTCGCCCTGGCCTTCCTGCGGGCCCTGGCCAAGCCCGGGGACAACCTGAGCCTCTACTATCTGGGCGTCTCTCCGCTATACCTAATCTCGGCCACCGACCTGGCCAAGGCCCTCAGCTACGCCGACCGCAAGCACCGGACGCTCGAGCACGTCTTCCGGCACCTCGACGCATCCGCCGACCTTGTCGAAGAAATTGCCCCGGAGAGCCGCGCCGCGATCAGCAAGCTGCTGAACGACCTGGAAGAGATGCGCGGGGTGATGAACGATCATGCGACCGGCCGAGTCCTCTACGAGTACCTCGTGACCCGTACCGGGTATGTCCGGCGCCTGGCCACGAGCGGCCTCGCCGACGACGAGGTCCGCGTAGCCAATCTAGCCAAATTCTTTGACCTCGTCGCCCGGTACGGGGAGATCGCCGCCTACGACCGCGTCCCGGAGTTCGTCAAGCACATGGACGACCTCATCGCCGCGGGCGACGATCCCGCGGTGGCCGAGGCCGAGGTGGATCAGGACGCGGTCAACATCCTGACCGTCCATAAAGCCAAGGGACTGGAGTTTCCCATCGTCTTCCTAGTCAACTGCGTGGCCGACCGCTTTCCGACCCGCCACCGCGGGGAACCGATCGCCCTGCCGGGGCCGCTGATCAAGGACATCCTGCCCAGCGGCGACTTCCACCTCCAAGAGGAACGCAGGCTATTCTACGTCGCCATGACGCGCGCCCAGCGCGAGCTGTACCTGACCAGCGCACGGGACTACGGCGGCGTGCGGGCTCGCAAAGTGAGCCGGTTCGTGCTGGAGGCGCTCGACCTGCCCAAGGCAGACACGACGGCATTCCATGCGTCCCCGGTCGAGGCTATCCACCGCCACGCCCCGTCGGCCAACGGGCAGCAGGGGCTGGCGGGGCTCATCCCGCCGGACCAGCCCATCTTCCTCTCCTACCGGCAGGTCGACGACTACGATCTGTGCCCGCTGAAGTACAAGTACACGCACATCCTGCGCGTCCCGCTGCTGCGCGACCACCGGGTCGTCTACGGCTTGGCGATTCACGAGGCGATCCGCGAGTACCATCGCCGCAAAGCGCGCCGGCAGCTCATTACCCTGGACGACCTGGTCGGCTCATTCGAGCGGGCGTGGGTCAACGAAGGATTCATCAGCCGGGAACATGAGGACCAGCGGATGGCGGAGGGCCGCGAGGTCCTGGCGCGCTTCTTTGAATATCAGGAAACGAGCGGCCGGGTGCCTACGTTCGTCGAAGCGCCGTTCTCATTCCAGGTCGGCCTCACCCGCGTGAAGGGCCGCTGGGACCGCGTGGACCTGCGGGGGGACGAAGTGGTGTTGATCGACTTCAAGACCTCCGACGTCCGCGCGCAGAAGGACGCCGACCGCCGCGCCCGCGAGAGTCTGCAGCTCGCGCTCTACGCGCTGGCGTATCGCGAGGTCTACGGCGCGCTGCCGACCCGCCTGGAGCTGCACTTCCTGGGCCCGCAGCAGGTGCTGGTCGGCACCGCCGTGCCCGACGCTGAGGCGCTGGAGAAGACCGCCGCGATCATTGAACGCGTCGCCGGCGGGATCCGCGCCGGGCAGTTCATCGCGACGCCTGACTTCTACCGCGCCTGCCGGTACTGTGCCTTCGCGTCCATCTGTCCGTACACGGCCACGGGCGACCCCGACCTTGAGGAAGAGTAGGCGATGCTGAGGTTGCTGCATCTCGCCGATGTCCACCTGGGCAAAGCCTTTCACATGCTGGGCGCGCAGGGAGCCGCCCAACGCCGCGCCCTCGAGGATGCCTTCGTGCGCTCGGTGGACCTGGCGCTGGCCCGGGAGGTCCAGGTGGTCGTGATCGCCGGCGATCTCTTTGACAGCCCGCGGCCGTCGCTGGCGCTGCTAGACCTCGTCCAACGCGAGCTGCGGCGGCTGGATGACCGCGGGATCTGGACCGCGCTGGTGGCGGGCAACCACGATGTGGCTCCGGACGGGTTCGTCGGCGGCAGCGACCGCCTGCGTCACGCGGGGTCGCGCGTCCTGCTGTTCGGCCGCACAGTGGTCTCGCACCCAATCCCCGAACTCGACCTCACCATTACGGGCCGGTCACCCGAACCCGGCACGCCGGCCAGCCCGTTGGCCGGTTGGCCGCGGGAGCGCGGCACACGGTTTGCAGTCGGGGTTACGCACGGCTCTGCCTACCGCGGGGGGCAGGTGGAAGGCACGGCCACCATCCATCCGCAGGAAATCCGCGATCTGGGGCTCGACTACCTGGCGCTGGGGGACTGGCATTCCGCATCTGAAGTCACCGCCTCGCCGGCGGCCTGGTATGCGGGCTCCCCGGAGCTGCTGGCCTACGACCAGGAGGGAGCCGGACACGCGCTGCTGGTCGAGGTTTCCGAGCCGGGCCGCGCCGCCGTCACCGCGGTCCGCGTGGGGCGCCGCCAATACAAGAAGCTGGATCTCGACGTGAGCGCGCTCGATGATGCCGCCCTGCGAAAGGCGATCGAGGATGCGGCGGATCCGGACGCGGTCTGCGACGTGGTGCTGGCCGGCCTAGCGCCGGTCGACCGGGTCGTCGACGCGCAGGCCATCGAGCGGGAGCTGACCGACCGGTTCTTCCGCCTGCGAGTGTCGTCCCGCGTGCAGCTATGGTTGGATGACGAGCAACTGGGCCGGCTCCCGGACGAGAGCGTGCTCGGCCGGTTTGCGCGCCTCATGCGGGAGCGCCTGGCCGAAGCCGAGGAGAGCCAGCGGCCGGTGCTGGAAGAAGCACTCCAGGTCGGCGTCGCGCTGCTGCAGGGCCGCGAGGTGCTGTCGTGATCCTGCGGCATCTCCGCGCCCGGCGATTCCTCGGTCTCCCCGATGAGGTATTCGACTTTGCCGCCGGGCTGAACGTGATCGTCGGCCCGAATGAGAGCGGAAAGTCTTCGCTGCGGACGGCCATCCGGACGGCGCTGTACGGTAATCCCGCCACGACGTCGGCCAAGTCCCGCGACGAGTTTCGCAGGTGGGACGCCGAAGATCCGCCTCTGCTGGAACTGGAGTTTGAGGTCGAAGGCAAACGGTTTGTCCTCACCAAAGATTTCGCCTCGCGAAAAGTGACGCTGCAGGACGACCTCGGCCGCGTCTGGGACCAGCACAAAGTCGTCCAGGAGCGCCTGGTGGCGCAGGTCGGACTCATGACCGAAGTCCTCTTCGAGGCGACGGCGCAGGTGGCTCAGGCGGAGCTAGTGCGCATCCAAGAGACCAGCATCGCCAAAGAACTCGGCCGCATCGTCGGGGGTGGGGGCGAGGACGTTGCCACCGCGATCCGCCGGCTGGAGCAGCACGTCCGGGCAATGGAGAAGGGCACGAAAGCGCTGACCAAAGATCCGGGGATCCTCCGGACCCTGGAAGAGCGGGCTGCTGCCTTGCGAGATGAACAGCGCCGCCTGGTAGCCAGCGCCGCAGCGGGGGACCGGCTGCGGGTCGACCTGTCGGCGGCACGCGAGACTCTGGCAACGTCTGCCGATGAACTTGCCGTCAAACGGGCACTGCTCGAGCAGAATCGCGAGATCGTCGCGCTCGAGGAACGCCTGGCCGGTCGCCAGCGTGAAGAGGCGATGATGGAAGAGAAGGTCAAGAAAATCGAGGAAACCCTCAGCAGAGTGAGCGAGGTCGACCGCGGGTTGGAGAGCGCAACGGCGGCGGGCCTACCCGGCGAGGAAGCCACGGCGGCTGCCCGCAAGCTGTCCGAGCGCGCCGCGGTGTTGGAGATGGAAGCGGGACGGCTGCGCCACGATCTCCAGCAGCCCGACGACATCCGGTCCACCCCACATCGGTTGTGGCGCCTGGCGACGACGGCAGGGGCGGTGCTGCTGGTGGGAGGCCTTGGAACCGCGGCGGCTGGGATCCGTCCGGCAGGCTGGGTCCTGGCTGCCGCCGGAGCCGCCCTGGCAGCGGCAGGATGGTGGCAGATCCGCCGCGTGGCCGTGCAGCGGGCCCGCGCCGAGATCCGCAGGGAAGAGCGTGAGCGTCGCCTCCTGGAAATCGATCGGGCGCTGAAAGACACCCATGCCGAACTCGCGGCCCAGTTGTCCCACCTGGGGTGCGCGAGCATCAAGGAAGCGGAACAGAAACTCCAGCACCACCGCGACCTCTCTCGGACCCGGATACAGCTGGAGCAGTTCCTCACCGACCTGCGCTCCGGCCGGAGCGACGAGGATATCGCCGAGCAGTGGAAGACCGTGCGGCGCGACGCCTTTGGGCTGCAGGAGCGCCTGCATGCGCCGGAGATCACCGCGCGCCGGCTCACGCCGCTGCAGCTCGCCGCGCTGGACCGCGAAGTCCAGCAGCTCGCCCAGCACGTGACCGCATGGCAGGATAAGGAACGGCGGCTGTCGGTCGAGTTGGAGCGGCATACCGTCGACGCCGAGGGCCTCGCCGCGGTCGAGGAGCACCTGCAGGAAGCCGACGAGCAGCTTGCGCGTGCCAGGCACCGCCATACCGTCTACACCACGGCGCTGGCCGGGCTGCTGGACGCCCGGCGGCAGGCCCAGCTTCCGGTTCGCGCCATCATGGAACATCGCGCGGGTGAGTACTTGCAGATCCTTTCGGAGAACCGGTACCGTCAGCTGCAGCTAAACCAGGAATCTCTCACGCTGACCGTGTGGTCGGACGAAGCCGGCGGGTGGGTGGATGCCGCCGAGCCGCATCTCAGCCGAGGAACTGTCGACCTGGTGTATCTGGCCGCCAGGCTCGCACTCGTCGAGGTGCTGGCCGTCGGACGGAGGCCTCCGCTGCTGTTCGACGATCCGTTTATCACCTTCGACGACCAGCGCCGCAGCGCAGCCGCGCTTCTTCTAAAGGAACTGGCACATAAGCACCAGGTGTTCCTGTTCACCTACACGCGGCATTTCGACGCTGCCGCCGACCGCCTGATTGACCTGTCTGCCCCAACCAGCGTCGCGGGGCCCGCCCGAGGGGAAGTTCAATCCCACCCTGAGACGCCCGAAGTTGAGCCGGCTCCGGCACCTTCGGCCCCCGTGGGACCGCTGTGGGACCAATCCCGCAGGGGGTAGTCCAGTTAATCCCCGATTGACAACCTCCCGGATGGCGGTTCAGATAGGTCTTGGAGTGCGACGCAGCCGGAGGGCTGACCATGAAACGATTCGCGGCAGGATTGGCCGTCGGGCTTCTCCTCGGGGCGGCCGTCCCGGCCATCGGGCAGTGGTCCTACGTTGGAGTCTACAAGGCCAAGACCCTCGCTGATGCGCCCGCCTACGTCTCCGTGTACGGCGCCTGCGTGTACGACGCCATGGTAGCCCAGCAGTACCACCTGCGCGGCGGCGGGGGCGGGCAGGGACATCTGGACCGCGCGTTCACCTGCCTGCGCGGCCGGGTCTACGGAGAGGGCTTCTCGAAGTGGGCGCGGAGCGTCCTGGCCGCCGATCCCAACCGCTATGCGGGATTCCTCATCGTAGATCACGCGTGCGACGGTGTGAAATCATAGGCCCTGGGATGTCGCCCGTGGGGTCACTGTGGGCCCCCGTTCCCCGAGCAGCCAATCAGGTTAATCCCCGATTGACACCCTCAATTGACCCTCCTTCCGCTGGGGGCTACAATAATTCTGAAGTAGCGCCATCCGATTCAGTTGAGGTGAGAGCGCGCGCGACGTAGTCACAACCCAGAGGAGATGACCCGCCATGTCACCATCGTCGGTCTTGTACATTGCCCTGGCGGGGTTCGCCGGATTCCTCCTGGGATATCTGCTGCGCAGGTACGTCGCCGAGGCGCGGATTAAGTCGGCCGAAGAGGCCGCCCGACGGATCATCGAGGAAGCGTCGAAAGAGGCCGAGGCGAAGAAACGTGAAGGCATCGTTGAGGCCAAAGATGAGGCGTTCCGTCTTAAGCGGGAGGCGGAGCGGGAGATCCGCGAGCAGCGGGCCGAACTTCAGCGTCTTGAGCGACGGCTGGAACAGCGCGAAGAGTCCCTGGATCGTAAGACGGAGGCTGTAGAGGGCCGGGACCGAACCCTTGCCGAGAAAGAGCAAGCGATTGCCCGTATCCGTGACGAGGCCGCGGCGCTGCAGGCCAAACAGCAGCAGGAATTGGAGCGCCTCTCCGGGCTGACCGTCGAGCAGGCCCGCGAGCAGCTGCTGCGCCAGGTCGAGGAACACGCGCGCGGCGACGCGCTGCAGATCATCAAGAAGGTCGAAGCCGAAGCCCGGGAGGACGCCGACCGCCGGGCTCGTGAGATCATCGCGCTGGCCATCCAGCGGTGCGCGGCGGATCATACCGCCGACGTCACCGTCTCGGTTGTTCCCCTGCCCAATGACGACATGAAAGGCCGGATCATCGGCCGCGAGGGACGGAACATCCGCACCCTCGAGGGGCTGACCGGCGTGGACTTCATCATCGACGACACGCCTGAGGCCGTCACGCTCTCCTCGTTTGATCCCATCCGCCGCGAGATTGCGAAGATCGCGCTGGAGAAACTCATCGTCGACGGCCGCATTCACCCGGCGCGAATCGAAGAGATGGTAGAGAAATCCCAGCGCGAGCTCGACCAGCGCATCCGGGAAGAAGGGGAACGCGCCGCGTTCGAAGCCGGTGTGCACGGCCTGCACCCGGAGGAAATCAAGATCATGGGGCGGCTGCGCTTCCGGTTCTCCTACGGCCAGAACCTTCTGGCGCACTCGGTGGAGGTGGCGCTGCTGTCGGGCCTGATGGCCGACCTGCTGGGCGCCAACCCCCAACTGGCCCGCCGCGCCGGATTCCTGCACGATATCGGCAAAGCGCTCACGCACGAGGTGGAAGGCACGCACAGCGCCATCGGCGTCGACATCTGCCGGCGCTATCACGAACCGCCGGAAGTCCTCAACGCCATCACCTATCATCACGGGGACGAAGAAGCCAAATGCCTGGAGGCGATCCTGGTCGCCGCCGCCGACGCGATTTCGGCCAGCCGGCCGGGGGCGCGCAAGGAAACGGCAGAGATGTACGTCAAGCGGCTGGAAGGACTGGAACGGATTGCTACATCGTTCACCGGCGTCGAGAAAGCCTACGCGATCCAGGCCGGCCGCGAGGTACGTGTCATCGTGCGGCCGACCGACATCGACGACCTCGCCGCGGCGGCGCTCGCGCGGGACGTCGCCAAGAAGATCGAGGAGGAGATGCAGTACCCTGGACAGATCAAAGTGACGGTGTTGCGGGAAACGCGCGTCGTCGAGTACGCGCGCTGATGCGCATCCTCTTCGTCGGAGACATTCACGGCAAGCCCGGGCGCCGCATCCTGCGCGACCGGCTGCCTGTCTTGCGGCAGCGGCACAAGATCGAGCTAGTCATCGCCAACGGGGAGAACGCCGCCGGCGGTGCCGGCATCAGCACCGACACGGCGCAGGAAATCCTTGCCGCAGGGGTCGGCGTGATCACCGGCGGGAACCATACCTGGCAGCACCGCGACGCCTACGAACTGCTCGACAGCGACCCGCGGGTGATCCGGCCGCTGAACTATCCGCCCGGCACCCCCGGCCGCGGCGCGACGGTCGTGGCCGGATCCAACGGCCGGCAGGTGGGGGTCGTCAACCTGCAGGGCCGTGTCTTCATGACGGATCTGGACGACCCGTTTCGCGCCGCCCGTGCGGAGTGCGAGCGCCTCCGGGATACCACACCGCTCATCGTCGTGGATTTTCACGCGGAAGCCACAAGCGAGAAGATTGCCCTGGGCTGGTACCTCGACGGGCGCGCAAGCGCCGTGGTCGGCACGCACACCCACGTGCAGACGGCAGACGACCGCGTGCTGCCGGGCGGGACCGCGTACATCTCCGACGTCGGTATGACCGGCCCACGCGACGGCGTGATCGGCATGGACCGGGAGAAGATCCTGGAGCGTTTTCTGACCCAGCTGCCGGTGCGGTTTGAAGTTGCCTCCGGCCCGGCGCAGCTGAGCGCGGTCGTCCTCGACGTCGACGACACCAGCGGGCGGGCCCGGTCCATCGAGCGGGTGCTGGAGGTCGAGGCATCTGATGCGCATTGACCTGCACACCCATACGGTCGCCTCCGATGGGCTGCTGACCGCCGAGGCGCTGGTCGCCCTGGCCAAGGACGCCGGAGTCGGAGTGCTCGCCGTCGCCGACCACGACTCCACGGACAGTGTGAACGCGGCCCAGGCGGCCGGGACGCGTCTGGGCGTCGAGGTCATTCCCGCCGTTGAGATCAACACCGACGTGGACGACTCCGAAATCCACGTGCTGGGGTACTACATCGACCACCGCCAGCCGTGGTTCGCAGAGTTCCTCCAGCGGCTGCGGGATGGCCGGGTTAACCGGGCAGCCAAGATGGTGGAAAAGCTCAACCACCTGGGCATCCGGGTCGATTTTGCCCGGGTGCGGGCCATCGCCTCAGGCGCGGTCGGCCGCCCTCATGTGGCCCGGGCGCTGGTCGAAACCGGTGCCGTCCGGAACACCGAGGAAGCCTTTGACAAGTACCTGGGCCGCAATGGGCCCGCCTACGTCGAACGGATGAAGGTCAGCCCGCAGGACGCGATCCAGCTGCTCCGGCGCGCAGGGGGAATTCCCGTCCTCGCGCACCCGGGGTGGGGGGTCCGGGACGAGATGATCCCGGCGCTGGTCGACGCGGGACTGGAAGGCCTGGAAGTGTATTACCCCGACCACACTCCGGCCATGATCACACGCTACCTGGATGTGGCGAAGCAGCACGGGCTGCTGGTCACGGGCGGCACGGACTTCCACGGCGGTGATCTGGCCACCAAGGTCCCGCCGGGTTCCCAATACGTGCCGGTGGAGTGTGTTGTGGAGCTCAAAGAGCGATACCAGCAGAAGAAGGGATCAGTGCCTCGAGGAGGTCGCGCATGAAGTGTCCCAACTGCGGCACCGAGAACCCCAGCGGCAAGATCGTCTGTCAGAGGTGCGGCCGCCGGCTGCGGCCGGGCCCGCAGACGGCCGCCGCAGTGTGGCAGACCGACGAGGACCTGATGGCCCGCGTGCGGGCCGACGTGCGGCGCATCGTCACGATCACCGTGCTGGTCGCCGCCGCGGGTGTCGCGCTCGGACTGCTCGTCCGGTAATGGCCTTACGTCACCTCCCCTCAGTCGAGCGGCTGACCTCCCAGTTCCTTCAAGAGGACGGAGCCGGCCGCTATCCGCGTCCGCTCATCGTCGAGTGCGCCCGCACGATTGTCGACGATGCCCGAGAGCACCTGCTGCGTGCGGAGCAGGTGGACGTGTCAGCAGAGGCGCTGCTGGACCGCCTCAGGCGGCTCGTGCAAACGCGGGCGGCAGTCACACTGGCGCGCGCCGTGAACGCCACAGGCGTGATTCTCCATACCAACCTCGGGCGGGCGCCGCTCTCCGACGCCGCCGCCCGGGCGGTCGCGGAGGTCATGACCGGCTATTCGACGCTCGAGATCGACATCGAGACCGGGCGCCGTGGATCTCGCCACCAGCATGTCGAGCGGCTGCTTGCCCGCCTGACCGGCGCCGAGGCCGCGCACGCCGTCAACAACAACGCCGCGGCCGTACTCCTGGCCCTGGCCGCCCTGGGGCGGGGCAAGGAGGCGATCGTCTCCCGCGGGGAGCTGGTGGAGATCGGCGGTTCGTTCCGTATGCCCGAGGTCATGGCCGCCGGTGGAACGGTGCTGGTCGAAGTGGGAACGACGAACCGCACTCACCTCCGGGATTACGAACGGGCGATTACCCCGAATACCGCTCTGCTCGTCAAAGTCCATCGCAGCAACTTCACCGTCAGCGGGTTCGTCGCGGAAACGTCCGCCGCAGATCTCGTCGAGGTGGGCAGGCGTCACGGAATCCCGGTGCTGTTCGATCTCGGCAGCGGTTGCCTGGTCGACCTGCGCGAGCGCGGCCTGCCCTACGAACCCACCGTGCAGGACGCGGTCGCCGCGGGATGCGACGTCGTCACATTCAGCGGTGACAAGCTACTCGGCGGTCCGCAGGCCGGCCTTATCGTGGGCCGGACCAAACCGGTCGAGGCCATTCGATCCCATCCTCTGGCGCGGGCGGTTCGCATGGATAAGTTGGACTACGCGGCGCTGGCCGCCACCCTCCAGGAGTACATTGATCCGAAGGCGGTGTGGACAGCGGTACCGGTCCTGCGGATGCTGTCCGCCGGACTGGAAGAGCTGCAGGAGCGGGCGCAGCGGCTGCGTGAGGCGATTGCGGCCGCCGTCCCTGATACCTGGCGTGTTGATCTGAAGGCGACCGCGGCCGAAGCCGGCGGCGGATCCCTGCCGGACGCGCGGCTCCTGTCGGTCGCGGTGGCCATCGTCTCACCGCTCCCGCCGGGTACGCTCGAGCAGCGCCTCAGGTCGCACCGGCCGCCCGTCTTCGGACGCATTGCCAGCGATGCGGTGCTCCTCGATGTGCGCACGCTCTTACCGGGCGATGAAGAGACCGTCGTTACGGCGCTCAAGAACGTCAAGAGTGAATCGTGAATAGAACGTCAAGAGTGAATATCGTGAATAGTGATTCGTAAATGCGTACGCTCTTCGTCGCGGGGACGGCTGGTCACATCGATCACGGCAAGAGCGCGCTGGTTAAAGCCCTCACCGGCACCGACCCCGACCGGCTCGATGAAGAGAGGCGCCGGGGCATGACGATCGACCTCGGCTTCGCCCACTTCGACCTCCCCAGCGGCAGGCGGGTCGGTATCGTGGACGTGCCGGGCCATGAGCGTCTGATCAAGAACATGCTGGCCGGAGCGACCGGCATCGACCTCGTCCTGCTCGTCATCGCCGCCGACGAAGGGATCATGCCGCAAACCCGCGAGCACCTGGATATCCTGCGGTTCCTCCCGGTCCGGGCCGGCGTCGTCGTCCTGAACAAGGTCGATCTCGTCGAAGAACCGTCCTGGCTCTCGCTAGTGAGAGAAGATGTGAAGACGCTGGTGGCCGGTACTTTTCTGGACGGTGCGCCGGTCGTTGACGTGTCGGCCAAAACAGGGCAGGGGACCGCCGCGCTGGTGCAGACCATGGACCGCCTGCTCGATCAACTGCCGGCGCATGAGGTGGACGCGCCGGCCCGCCTCCCCATCGATCGGGCGTTTGTCATGCCGGGGTTCGGCACCGTCGTCACCGGCACATTGTGGAGTGGCCGGATTGCGACCGGCGATACGCTGGAAATCCTGCCGCAGGGCCGCGAGATCCGGGTGAGAGGGGTCCAGTCCCACGGCCAGACGGTGGCGGCAGGCATGGCCGGGTCGCGGGTGGCCGTGAACCTCGCCGGGATCGAGAAAAGTGATGTCGAACGCGGCAACGTCCTCTGCACGCCCGGCGTCTTCCGGCCGACCAGTCTGGTGGACATCCACCTCACGCTGCTCGCCGGGTCGCCGGCCCTGGCCCACCTGGGGCGGGTCCGGCTCTACATCGGATCCGATGAGGCAATCGGACGTGTGGTGCTGCTGGACCGGCCGCGGCTGGAACCAAACGCCTCGACGGTCGCCCAGGTGAAGCTGGAACGCCTTGTGGTCGCTGCCGACGGCGATCCCTTCGTGATCCGGCGATTCTCGCCCATGACGACCGTCGGTGGAGGCGAGATTATCAATGCGCATGCCCCGAAACGGCGGCGCGGGGCGGCCAGCGTCGAGGCCATCGAGCAGGCCACCGCCGGAGGCCTGTCCGACCGCGTAGAAGCCGCCGTGCTGGACTCCGGCCGGCAGGGGACCACACCGGAGGAACTCGTCAAGAAGGTTTCGGCAGGACGGACTCAAGTAGATGAAGCGATCTCGGCGATGGTAGCCCGCGGCAGTATCCTGGAGCTCCGGGGACATCTCTTCCACCGGCAGGCGGCGGACGGGCTGACCAACGCCATCACACGGGAGATCGGCTCCTTCCACGACGCACATCCCTGGCGGGTCGGCATTCCTAAAGATGAACTGAAGACAAAGGCGCTGGGTGCAGGTGACAGCCGGCTGTACGCTCATGTGCTGGCCCAGATGGCAGCGGGCAACGTCGTCGAGGAGACCGGCGAGTTCGTCCGGCGTCCGGGCTACACACCGTCTCTCGGCGGGCCCGACGTGAAAGCCCGAGACCATGTCGTCCGCCTGCTGCGCAGCGGCCGCTTTGCACCTCCCTCGCGCGACGAGATGGCCAAAGGGGCAGGGGAGTTAGCGGTGTTCGAGCGGATGCTCCGCATGCTGCTCGACGAGGGCACGGTGGTTGAAATCGCGCCCGGGATCTTCTTCGACCGCGGCGTACTCGACGAAGTCAAAGCGGTCGTCGCCGAGGAAATCGACAAGATGGGCACCATCACCGTCGCGGGGCTGCGCGACCGTCTGCAGACCAGCCGGAAGTATGCGTTGACCGTCCTGGAGTACTTCGATAGGATCAAGCTGACCCGCCGGATCGGAGATGCCCGGGTACTGTTGAATCCAGCCGCCTTACCCCAGCAGCAACCGTGACGTCCTCAGGGGTATCGCTGGCTTGGTCCTGGTCCCGGGTCCCCGGTCCCTGGTCTCTGTGGTGGCGCGGAGGGCAATGGGGCCTGGTGGCCCTTCCGGTCTTCAAAACCGGCGGGAGGCCAGTCGGTCTCCGGTAGGTTCGATTCCTACAGCCCTCCGCCAGTCATTTCCGGTACCAGATCAGGAGGACCGACGAACAGGATTTTCACATCACAGAGTTCGACCAAAACCGTGCGGTGGCCGTGAAAACCCTGCCGCAATCGTCTCCGGGTCTTGAGATGAGATTTGTACTCTATGAAGAGCAGGGCATGACACGTGTCAGAGACGAATGGAAGCTCGATACGGGAACCCCTGCGGTGGTTGAATCGCTGGGCGCGCGAAGGGTCAGGTCAGCAGTGGCCGACAACCTCACCAAACTCAAAGAACTCCTGGAAGAAGGCCAGGTGGTCTTGCAGGACGGCAGGTTAAGCAAACTCCATCGACCCTAGGCACCTAGGCACCCTCAGGCAGGGATCCGCTACAGTGGCCAGAACCTCGGCACGAGCAAGATGCCCAGGCCGCCGATGGCGAGTGTGAGGAGCGCCCCAACCCGGACGAAGTCGAAGAACCTGTAGCGGCCAGGCCCGTATACCATCAAGCACGCCGGCTCGAGTGGGGTTAGGAATGACGTGCTGGCGGCGATCGCGATCATCATCGCAAAGGTGCGGGGATTCCATCCCAGCTGCACCGCCGTCTGCACCGCCACCGGCAGCACCACGACGGCAGCGGCTTGATTCGACATCGGCTGCGTGAGCAGGACGGTCACAGCGAAGAAAGCCGCTAGCAACCAAATCGGCTGCAGTGTGCCCACCGATTCCACCAGGCGGATTGCCAGGAAGCGGGCGGTTCCGGTTTCCACCATTGCCGCGCCCACTGCGAGCAGACTTCCGATCAGAATCAGCAACTTCCAATCGATCTGGCGGTAGGCTTCCTCCGGCGTCACACACCGCGTCACGAGTACCAGCGCGGCTCCGGCCAGCATTGCAACCGACAACGGCAGCAGGTTCGCCGCCGCCACGACGAGCGCGCTGACGAAAATGGCAACGGCGAGCGGCGCCCGCTTGAGGTTCAGCCGACGCGATGCGACTTCGCCAAACACGTGAAACGCGCGTTCGTCGTCGAGTGCGGCAATGCTGGCTGCATCCCCTTGAACCAACAGGACGTCGCCCATACGCAACCGGGCGCGGCTCATCTTGCGGCGGAGCGTTCCCCCGCGGCGATTGACGGCCAGTACGTGCAGGCCGTATCGTTCGGGGAAACGCGCATCGGCGAGGGTTCGCCCGACCAGTGTCGAGCCCGGCAGGACGATGGTCTCGGCCAGGCGCACTTCATCATTCTGAAGATCGGTTTCGCCGACGGTCACATCCCCTCTGATGTCGATTCCCGCCGTATCTTGAATCTTCAGGAGATCATCACTTTCGGCTTCCACAACGAGGAGATCTCCCGCAGCGAGTTTGGTTTCTGACCGCCCCCTGATCCGCCGCCCGTCTTCGCGGATGAGCTGCAGGACGGTGATATCGAGGTTCCTCTGCAGTCCGGCCTCAGCCAGTGTCTTGCCCACGAACGGGGAGTCCGGTTTGACGATGAGTTCGCTGAGGTACTGGCGGATACCAAACCGATCGGTGAGATCCTGCTTTTCACGCCGGCGCGGCATCAAACGCCGACCCAACAACAAGAGGTAGGCGAGACCGGTGACGGCGATGGGCAGTCCTACCGCGGTGAGTTCGAACATGCCGATCGACGGCATGCCGTAGCGGACGAGCAGCCCGCTGATCACGATGTTGGTCGACGTGCCGATCAACGTGACCGAACTCGCCAGGATGGCGGCAAACGCGACGGGCATGAGGAGCTGGCCCGGGTCCACCTTCGCCCGGGCGGCGACGCCCATGACGATGGGCAAGAAGAGAGCGGTCGCCGCAGTATTACTGATCAAAGACGAGAGGAACGTCACCGGAGCCGTCGTCATGATGAACAGGCCAAGCGGGTTCCCCCCTGTGTGCTTGAGTATGAATCGCCCGAACGCGTCGACAACACCGGTGTGGGTGAGCGCCGCCGTGAGGATCAACAACCCGAGAATCATCAAGACCGTCTCGCTGCCGAAACCGGCGAACGCGTCCGCCGCCGGCAACAAGCCCGTAATGACCAGCAGGAGCAACACTAGGAGCCCAACGACGTCAGCCGGCACCCACTCGAAAGCGAGGACGATGAGCGCGGCGGCCACAATCGTAAGCAGGATAGTAACTTCGAGTGGCAATCGACCCTCCTACGTGCATTCTGAATAGCGATGGTCAGAAGCCGCCTGCCGATCAGGATTGGACACCGGGTTCTCCATGTGGATGAATTTTCCTCGCAGCACTCGCAACATGATTAAGGAAGAGCGGGCTTGACCCGGTAGTGTCGGCCTTCGTAGTGCCCTCTTTCAAGAACTTGCTTAGCGAAGCAATTAGTGTAACGGCGTTGACAGGGGTGTGCAGCCGTGTGCTAAGATAATCTCAATATTCAAATACGCATTATCGCCAAATCCCTGCGGCAACGCAGGGAGCGGGGGAACCAGGTTATTGGGGCGAAGCTCGCGGAAGCGAGCAGGGCACTCTCTCGGCCCGAGCCCGTCAGCTAACCTCGCAGGCACCGAGAGAGGGTAATCGGGTATCGTGACGACCCGGACCTTCTCCGGGTCGTTTGTTGTGTCTGTTATTCCAAAGCACCGAGTCCAGTCCGCCTCAGCCTGATTGTCACCCGCAATATGGTGTGCGTGGTCATTCGTGTTCGCACTC
>JBIOWP010000083.1:0-26184 GCA_044868695.1 bacterium | reverse complement strand
TCATTCGAGGTCTTATGGCGCGTGCTCTCGCTCTTCCGGCCGTCCGGACGGCTCCCAACACGACGCTCGTGGCCTGGGGTGGTCTCACGCTGCTCGCAGCGCTCCTGCTCCCGTGGACGCGCCCCGGGCGTGACCTGCTGACCTTCTTGCCGGCCTCGACCGGCGCCGCGCTCCTGCGCACCTCGCCCCTGCTCGCCGCCGCCGTGGCCGCCGCCGCCCTCGTCATCGGAACCGGGATGCTCCCGTGGCCGGCGGCGCAGCGCGGCCGAGGCGCGGTGGTGCTCGGCGGAGTGGGTGTGGTCCTCACGGCAGCGCAGCTCGTTGTGGACGCGCAGCCCTTCGGCTGGGGCGCGGTGGCCGCGCTGTTTGGATTTCTTGCCATCCTCGGGACCGGGCTGGCGCTGTCGGGTCTGCTGCGGGCGGATGCCTTCATCGCTGGCTGCATCCTGT
The DNA here is from genome assembly GCA_044868695.1 of bacterium. Lineage (GTDB taxonomy): Bacteria > Sysuimicrobiota > Sysuimicrobiia > Sysuimicrobiales > Kaftiobacteriaceae > JBIOWP01. The sequence continues at coordinate 25,734 of JBIOWP010000083.1, read as the reverse complement.
GGGTCGCGGCGTTCGTCGCCATCTTCATCCTCTATCCGCTGTGGGCCGTGCTCAGCGCGAGCGTCATCGTGCGGGGCGAGTTCACCCTTCGCGTCGTCGCCGAAACGCTGCGCTCGCCGGCGTTCTTCCTGCTGAACAACCCAGCCACGCCGGTGAACGAAACGGCCCGCGCGGGATGGACCGGTGTGTTTGCCGGCCTGCTGGTGATCGCCGTTTGTGTGGGAGCCCGCCGGTCCCGGCCGGTCCTGTGGGGCGCGGCGGTGGGCGCGGGGAGTTGGGTGCTCGCCGCTCTTTACCTTGGGTTCGGGGCCCTGCGCAACAGTGTGCTGCTCGCAATCGTCGTCGGCGTCATCTCGACAGCGCTCGGCTTTCTGTTCGCGCTGATCGGCGAGCGGTCCCGGCTGCGCACGCGGACACTGCTGGGGCCGTTCTCCATCCTACCGATCATCACGCCGCCGTTCGTGCTCGGGCTCGCGATGATCTACATGTTCGGCCGGCGCGGATTCGTGACGTACCAGCTGCTGGGCATCTCGACGAACGTGTTCTTCGGCCCCCTCGGCGTCGCGGTGGCCCAGATCCTCGCCTATGCACCGATCGCCTACCTCGTCCTGCAGGGAGTCGTGCAGTCGATGGATGCCGCGCTGGAGGAGGCGGCGGAGACGCTGGGGGCCTCGCGCTGGCACGTGCTGCGCACGGTGATCTGGCCGCTCGCGCGGCCGGGGATCGCGAACGCGTTTCTACTGGTGGCCATTGAAAGCCTGGCCGACTTCGGCAACCCGATTATCGTCGGGGGCGGCGCGCCGTTTCTGGCGACCGAGGTGTTCTTCGCGATCATCGGGCGGTTCAATCCCAACGAGGCGGCGGTGTACGGCGTGATCCTGCTGGCGATGACGCTGACGATCTTCTTGATCCAGCGGCGCTGGCTCGGCCGCGGGTCGTACGTCACCGTCACAGGGAAGCCGTCGGGGGGGACCCCCCGGCCGCTGCCTCCGACCCTCGACTACGCGGTGTCGTCGATGTTCGTATTCTGGGTGATCCTGATCGTCGCGTTGTACGGGTCCGTGTTCGTCGGCAGCGTCACGCGGCTGTGGGGGTTCGACTACACGTTCACGCTCGACCACCTGCGCAGTCTCTCCCCGACGGGGTGGAAGGTGTTTTGGACCACCGCAAAACTGTCCGCGTACGCCGCCATCCCGTCTACACTCCTCGGGTTCCTCATCGGGTATCTGGTCAGCCGGGTGGAGTTCCCCGGTCGCAGCACGATGGAGTTCAGCTCCATGCTCTCTTTCGCGGTGCCGGGCACCGTCATGGGGATCGGCTACATCCTGGCGTTCAATCAGGGAGCGCTGCTGTTGACCGGCACGCAGCTCATCATTATCCTGGCGTTCATCTTCCGCAACATGCCGGTGGGGATCCGGTCCGGGGTCGCCGCCATCCATCAGATTGACCGATCGCTGGAGGAAGCCAGTACGATGCTGCGGGCGAATTCGGCGATGACCCTGCGGCGGGTCGTAATGCCGCTCGTGCGCCCGGCGCTGCTGTCGGGGCTGGTATTCGCGTTTGTGAGGGCGATGACGGCGGTGAGCCAGGTGATCTTCCTGATCACCCCGCAGGTCAGCCTGGCGACGACTCAGATCCTGACGTACGTGGAGTATGGGTCGCAGGGACGGGGGGCGGCGCTGGCCTCGCTGCTCACGGTCTTCATGATCACCGTGATCCTGGGGCTGTACGGCATCAACCGCCGGCTGGATGTCCGGGCCGCCCGCGAGACGGCGATCCCGTGACAGACGCCAAGGCGACTGTCCCCGTTCGGCTCGAGCGGGTGACGAAGACGTTTGGGCCGGTGGTCGCCGTGGACGACGTCACCCTGGAGATTCCGGCCGGCAAGCTCGTGACGCTGCTCGGCCCCTCGGGGTGCGGCAAGACGACGACGCTGCGGATGATCGCCGGCCTGGAATATCCCTCCACCGGCCGCGTGTTCATCGGCGGCGATGACGTCACGCCCCTGCCGGCCAGCAGCCGCAGCGTGACGATGGTGTTCCAGTCCTACGCTCTGTTCCCGCACCTCACCGTGTTCGAGAACGTCGCGTATGGCCTGCGCATTGCCAAGCTGCCCGCGGGGGAGATCACCACGCAGGTGGCGGCGGTGCTGGACCTGGTGGGCCTGCCGCAGATCGGCGGACGCTACCCCGCGCAGCTGTCCGGCGGGCAGCAGCAGCGCGTCGCGCTGGCACGGGCGCTGGTGATGCAGCCGAAAGTGCTGCTGTTCGATGAGCCCCTCAGCAATCTCGACGCCAAGCTGCGCAAGCACGTCCGCGCGGAGATCCGTGAGCTGCAGCAGCGCCTCGCCATCACCAGCATTTACGTGACGCACGACCAGGCCGAGGCGCTGGCCCTGTCAGACGTGGTCGTGGTGATGAACCGGGGCCGTATCGAGCAGGTGGGCGCCCCGGCCGACTTGTATCGCCAGCCGGCGACGCGGTTTGTCGCCGACTTCATCGGGGAAGCGAACCTGCTGCCCGGCCGCTACGGGGACGGCCGGGTGACGCTGGGGCCGTTTGCCTTTGCGTTCCGTCAGAGCGGGATTGTCCCCGGCCCGGTGCTGGTGATGGCGCGGCCGGAGGCCATCAGCCTGTACAGCGACGGGGAGGGACTGCCCGGCGTGATCCGGACGGCGTTCTTCATGGGGACCTCGCACGAATATCTCGTGGATACGCCGGTGGGAGAGGTGCAGGTGACGGAGCCGCTCGCTGTGCGCAGCGTGCTTCCCGCCGGGAGTCAGGTGCGGCTGCAGTTCCACCCCACGGGCATCTACCTGCTGCCGGGCGACGGACTTAGCCCGTAGAGGGCCAGCACCTCCGGCGAGACGCCCGGGAGGTCGGGCAGGCCGAGGATGCCGCGCCGGTACACCGGATCACTGGGGACCAGCGAGGCCTCCACCGCCGTACGCAGGGCCGCGGACTTGTACGCCGCCAGCGCCACGCCCAGCGCCGCCCGGCCGTCCTCGCCGGTGACCTCCAGGGGGCGGCCGTGCAGGACCGCCGATACGAACTGGCGGAACGGACCCTCGGAGAACGCCGGCGCATCTGCAAATTCGATGTCGGTGTCCTCGTCCGTCGTGATGAGGCGCAGGCGGTCCGGGCGCTCGTAGTTGACGGTGGTGAAGTGGTCGTAGTCGTAGATGAGGCGCCCCCTGGTGCCCATCAGTTGGGTGCCGCCCCAGCCCGCTCCCCAGGAGACGTTGATCTCGCCGAATCCGCCCGCATACTCCAGGCGCGCGGTGGCGAAGTCTTCGACGAGGATCCGTTCGTCCCGGATGCGAGCGACCCGGGCGTCCACGCGACCGGGCACTCCCCCAAAGAAGGCGTTGGTGAGATAGATGAGATGCAGCATGTCGATCAGGATTCCCCCGCCGCTCTGGACCGGGTCGTGCAGGCGCCAGGTGCCCCCGAAGTACGGCAGCCCCAGGCAGTTGATGGTGGTGTAGGTAAGCCGGCCCAGCCGGCCGTCGCGGATGAGGCGCCGCGCCGCGACGTTTTCCGGAAACCACAAGTAGTTGTGGTGCAGCGACAGCAGCACCCGGTGGCGCCGGGCGCTGTCGATCATCGCGTCCGCATCCAGTAGCGTGGTGGCCATGGGTTTCTCGCTGATGATGTGGGCGCCGGCCTGCGCGGCCGCCACCGCCATCTCCCGGTGGAGGCCCGGTGGCGATGAGATGCTGACCGCGTCTACCGTCTCGCGCTCTAAGAGCGTCCGGTAGTCGGCATAGCGGTGCGCCGCCGCCAGGCCGAGCAGATCGCCGGTCCGAGCCACCCGCGCAGGGTCGCTGTCGGCGATGGCGGTGACGCTGATCTCAGGAATGGCGGCCAGGGCGGGGAGGTGGAAGGTTTCGACCACTTTCCCGCAGCCGACCAGACCCAGCCGAAGCGCCGCGCTCATCGAGCGACCTGGGTCCAGGAGCGGGAGGCCAGCGAGCGCTCCGCGGCGTCCAGGACCCGCTGGCACGCCACACCGGCCGCGAAGTCGGGCTCAAACGGCGTTCCAGCGGAGGCCGCAGCGATGAAATCGCGGAGCTGGTGGACGAAGGTGTGTTCCCACCCGATGATGTGACCAGGGGGCCACCAGGCCGCGATGTACGGGTGGGAGGGTTCGGTGACCAGGATGGTCCGGGGGCCCTGCAGGTGGGGCGGATCAGAGGCCGCGTAGAAGTCAAGCTCGTTGAGCCGTTCCTGATTGAATCGCAGGCTGCCGCGCTCGCCGTACACCTCCACGGCGTTTGCCGCCTTTCGTCCCGCAGCCAGCCGGCTGGCTTCAATCGTTCCCACGGCGCCGCCGGTGAAGCGGGCAAGCAGCGCAGCCCGATCATCCACCGTCACGTTCTCCCGCCCGCCCGCCTCCTCCGCGCGCGGCCGCTGCGGGATGAACGTGGTCAGATCGGCGATCACCTCGTGGAGGTCTCCGACCAGGTAGCGGGCCAGGTCGATGCTGTGCGACAGCAGATCCCCCAGCGTGCCCGACCCGGCGTCCTCCTTCCGGAGCCGCCAGCTCATCGGCGTGTCGGGGTCGAGCAGCCAGTCCTGCAGGAACGACGACCGGAGGTGGTAGATCCGGCCCAGCCGGCCCTCGGTGATGACCCGGCGGGCAAGCGCGACCGCGGGCACCCGGCGGTAGTTGAACGCGACGCCGTGGCAGACTCCCGCGCGCCGCGCGGCAGCGGCCATCTCCTCGGCCTGGACGAGCGTTCGCGCCAGAGGCTTCTCGCACAGCACGTGCTTGCCGGCCGCCAGCGCCGCGAGGCAGATCTCATGATGCGTGTGGTTCGGCGTGCCGACGATCACCGCGTCAACGTCGGCCCGCTCGACCGCCTCCCGCCAGTCGGTGGTCCACGACTCCCAGCCCCACTGGGCGGCGACGCGTTCCACCTCCGCGCGCGTGCGGCCGCAGAGGACCTTCCGGACGGGCCGGGACGGCAGATCGGGGAAGAACGCCACCACCTCGTGCAGGGCATGGCTGTGCGCCCTGCCCATGAACGCGTACCCGATCATGGCAAAATTCAGTGTCAGCATGGAGGCAGATCCTACACCCCCAGGTGAGTGCGCAGGTACTCCCGGCTGCGCTTGGCGCTGCTGAGCGTGTCTGTCTGGGTGTGGACCACGCGATCCTGTTCGACGATGATCCAACCCTCGTAGCCGCCCGCCCGCAGGACGGCAAAGAGTTTCGGCAGGTCGAGCGACCCGCGCCCCAGTTCCACGAAGACGTCCTGCTGGGCCGCGGCGACGTAATACGTGCCCCCGGACAACAGCGACCGTAGTCTCGGCAGGTCGATGTCCTTGAGGTGGATGTAGCCCAGGCGCGAGGCGAAGCGGGTGGCGACCTCGAGTGGGTCTCCACCGCCGAACGCGACGTGGCCGGTATCCAGGCACAAGCGCAGCAGCGCGGGATCGGTGCGCTCGAGCAGGGTCGCGATCTCCTCGGGGTTCTCAATGTACGACCCGCCGTGCGAGTGGAAGCACGGCTGCAGCGCGAACTCGTCGCGGCAGAGCCGGGCCAGCCGGTGCAGCCGGTCCACGTAGCCCTGCCACTCGTCGGCGCGCAGCCCGTGCGCGCGGGTCTGCTCCGGCCGGCCGGCCACCCGGTAGCGGAGGTCGTCGCCGGCGTCCGCAAACAGGATGTGCCGGGCGCCCAGTCCCCGCAGCAGCTGCGCGGTGCTGCGCACCTGCGCCTGCGAATCCGCGAAGTCCCGTTCCACCCGCAGCCGCAGCGGCACGAATGCGGCGGCCATCACCAACCCGCGCCGCTGCAGGACCGCGGCGAGCGCGCCCGGATCGGTGGGCAGGAATCCCCAGGGTCCCAGTTCCGTCCCTTCGTAGCCGGCGGCCTGCATCTCGTCCAGGACCCGCTCGGACGGGAGCTGCGGTCCCCACTCCGGAATCTCGCAGACGCCCCAGCTGATGGGCGCGTTGCCGACGCGCACGCGCATGCCTGGTCCTCCTGCGCCGCTCACTGCAGCGCCCCCATCGTCAGCCCGCGGACCAGGAAGCGCTGCGACACGACGGCGATGATGATGACCGGGACGACGCTCATCATGGCCAGCGCGGCCAGAATCCCGAACGCGATGCCGTGGGCGGTCAGCGAGTTGGCCATCGTCACCGGCAGCGTGATGGCGTCGCCCCGGGTGAGCACCACGGCGAACAGGAGCTCGTTCCACGAGAGGACGAAGGTCAGCAGCGCCGTCACCGCGATCCCTGGGGCGGCGAGCGGCAGCGCCACGCGCACCAGGGTGCGCACGCGGGTGCAGCCGTCGATAAGCGCCGCCTCCTCGATCTCCACCGGCACCTCGGTGAAGAATCCGCGCATGAACCAGATGCCGAACGGCAGCACCGTGATCAGCTGGGCGATGACCAGCGCCTGCACCGTGTCCATCAGCCGGAGCAGCCGGATCAGCAGGAAGAGAGGGATGATGGCGGCGATCGGCGGCATCATCCGCTGGGAGAGAATCCAGAAGGGGAGGTGCCGGCCGCCGGTGCGGAACCGCGCGAGGCTGTACGCGGCCAGCGCCCCCACGACCATGGTCACGGCGGTGACGATGAGGCCCACCAGCAGGCTGTTCCGCAGCCCCTCCAGTCCCTGGAAATCGGTCAGGGCCGTCGGATAGTTGGCGAGCGTGAGGGGCCGGGGCAGGACCCGCGGCGGGTACGCGAAGATCGCCTCCTGTGGCAGCAGCGAGACGACCGCGATGTAATACACGGGGAACAGGAAGAGCGCCGCGATGCCCGCCGCCAGCGCGTGCTTGAGCACGATCCGCGCGCGCGTCACGCCGCCCGCTCCTCGTAGACGTGGCTGATCAGCAGGGTGGACAGGACGACGATGATCGCCAGCAGGATGAACGACTGCGCCGCGCCGTAGCCGACCTTGAAGTAGGCGAAGCCGTTGAGATAGGTGTAGAACGTGGCGGTCGTCGTCACGTCGCCGGGGCCGCCCTGGGTCATCACGAGGATCAGTCCGAACATCTTAAAGATGTCCATGCTGCGGATCAGCAGGATGACGAGCATGACGCGGCGGAGCAGCGGCAGGGTGACGCGCGTGAGGTGCGCGAACCACCCCGCGCCGTCCAGCGCGGCGGCCTCGTGGATCTCGGTGGGGATCGAGGCCATTCCGGCCACCAGCACGAGGGCCACGAACGGGATCCACTGCCAGGAGTCGGTGAGGATGATGGACGGCAGCGCGGTCGACGGGCCGGAGATCCATAAGAACGGGCCCAGGTCGAGCCAGCCCAGCGCGTAGTTCAGGAAGCCCTGCACGCGAAAGAGCAGCCACCACATGTAGGCGGCCGCCACCTCAGGGATCATCATGGGAATGGCGATCACCGAGGTGAGGATCTTTCGGCCGCGCACCTCCTCGTCGCTGAGCACGAGCGCAATGACTAGACCGACGAGGAACTGCAGCGCGATGCCGCCGGCGATGAGGAGCCCGGTGCGCCGCAGCGATCCGAGGAAGACCGGATCGGTCAGTGCCGCGAGGTAGTTGCCGGCCCCGATGAAGCGGCGGAGACCGGGCTGGGGAAGATAGAAGTCGAACAGGCTGTTGTACAAGGCGTACAGCAGGGGAAAGATGGTGGTCAGGAACAGGATGACGACCGCGGGCGCAACCGCCAGCAGCGGGAAATGACGATCCGTCCAGCGGGCGGCGGTTGCGCCCCAGTGTGCCGTCATCACGTCGAAGGCAGCGAGGAGGGGCCGTCCCGAGGTGCAGACGGCCCCGCCGGCCTACGTCGTGCTGCTCACTTGATGCCCATCGCGGCGCGATAGGCGGCGCTCTGTGCGGTGCGGCCGCGGGCGGTGGTGAGTTTTTCCCACTCCTGGGCCACGGCGTCCAGCGCCGCCTTGGGCGCGGCCTGCCCGGCGAACACCAGCTGGAGTTGCCGGTCGAGCACGTCGGTATACTCGAAGCTGCTGGGGATGCGCAATTCCGGGTAGAGGATGTCGATCGACTGCTTGTACGCGGTCAGGTAGTCCTTCGGCCACGCGTTCACAACCTGAGGCGCGTTGAAGTGACTGGCCCGGAACAGGTCCTGGCCGGTGTCGGGGTCCATGACCAGCTTGAGGCTCTCGCCCTTGGACTCGTAGAAGCGGACGACCTGCCAGGCCGCTTCGACATTCTTGCTCGCCTTGGCGATGCCCAGCAGCCAGCCGCCGGCCGCCGTGGATCGCCGCTCGATCGCACTGCCCTTCTTACTGCCGGGCACCACCGCAAACCCCATCGACGCGCCCGGGACATCCTTTTGCAGCTCAGGGACGCGCTTGCCCTCGTCCGGCCAGTGGATCGCGACCGCCAGCCGTCCCTTCATGAAGGCGTTGTACAGTTCGTCCCACTCCCAGTTCAGCACGCCCGGAGGCTGCTGGGCGACCAGGTCCTTCATCTCCTGCAGGGCCTGCACGGCGCAGGCGTCGTTGATCCTGGGTTTCATCGTCTGTGGGTCGAACAGCTGCGCGTTGGGGCCGCAGTACGAGAAGTATCGCAGCAGGTACCAGTAAAATGAGCGGCCTCGTTTGAGCTGGTCGGCGTAGCCGTAGAAATTCTGGTCGGGCTTGCGGAAGAACTTCGCGACATCCGCGAGCTGCTGCCAGGTCTGCGGGGGCGTGAGATCGTAGCCGAACTGCTGCCGGAACGCCGTCTTGTTTTTCGCGTCGTCGAAGAGGTCCTTGCGGTAGTACATGAGGAGCACGTCCCCGTCCATCACGAGGCCGTAGACCTTCCCGCCGAACGTGGAGTGCCAGGTGCGGAAGCCGGGCAGGATGTCGTCCCAGTCCACCGAGTACTTGCGCATCAGGTCATCCATCGGCGCCAGGAACTGCGCGTAATCACCGAGCCAGGCGGGGTTGTACTGATAGACGTCGAAGGCGCCCGTGCCCGACGACAGCTCGAGCAGCTGCTTCTTGTACATGTCGTTCACGTCGACGCCCACGACCTTGATGTCGATCCCAAACTGCTGCTTGATCGTCGGCGCCCGCTTCTGCCAGGGAATGGCGAAGTGTCCGGCGTGGATCAGCAGCGTGAGCGAGGTCCCAGGATACTTCTGGGCAAACGCCGGGACCAGCCCGGCCACAAGGACCAGGGCCACGGCCAACCACAGCACGCGAATGGATCTGCTCACAGCCTCACCCCCTGTGATCGTCTAGTCTGGCATGACAACGACTTTGATTCCCTCACCGCGGCGCAACAATTCGATGCCGTCCCGCACCCGCCCGAGCGGCAGGCGGTGCGTGACCAGGCGATCGAACGGCACCCGGCCCGATTCCAGAATCTTGATGGCCTGCGGAAAGGTCGCCCGGTCGATGTAACTGCCGAGGATCGTGAGTTCACGGAACGTCAGGTCCGCTTGGCGCAGGGTGACCTGTGCCGTCGTGTTCACGCCGAACAGCAGGATCCGGCCGCCTTTTCTCACGGTCGCCACGGCGGCTTCCAGCAGCCCGCCGACGGCATCGATGACGAGGTCGACCCCCAGCGGCGCCGCCCGCCGCACGGCGCCGGCCAGGTCGTCCCGGGTGGGATCGATCACCTGGTCGGCCCCGCAGTCCGCGGCCCGCTTCGCGCGAAACGGCGCCGGCTCGGACACCAGGATCGTCCCCGCGCCGGCGGCGCGCAGCAGCAGCGTGAACAGGAGGCCGATCGGTCCGGCGCCGAGGACCAGCACCGTTTCGCCGAGCTGAGGGGAGGCCCGCCGGATGCCGTTCAGCACATCGGCCAGCGGCTCCGCCAGCACCACGATGTGCTCGGGGACGGCGGGCGAGATCGGGAACACGCCGCGCGCGGGAACCAGGCTGTAGGCGGCCATCCCGCCGTCGGTGAAGACGCCGATGGACAGATTGTTCTCGCACATGTTGGGCTGGTCGAGCCGGCAGTACGCGCAGGTCCCGCACGGCGGCGTCGGATCGACCACGACCCGGTCGCCGACCCGCACGTGCCCGACCGCGGTACCGATCGAGACGACCTCGCCGGTGTATTCGTGTCCGAGGATCACGCCTTCTTTCGCGGGGTGGCCGGGAGGCACGCTGAGGATATGTACATCGGTGCCGCAAATCCCAATGCCCCGCACCCGGAGGAGGACATCGTCGTCGTGGCGGACGCGGGGAACCGGCACTTCCTTTAGCGCAAGCTCGCCGGGCCGTGCAAAGACGGCGGCGGTCATCGTATCGGTGGCCATGCGTGGGCATTGCTATGGTTCTCGGCCCGTACGCGCAATCCCTGCCCGGATGCGCACCCCCAGACATAGCCCGCTTGGGCTATCCCAGAATGACCCAGCTGAGCTATTGAAATGAGGGGACAGTCCCCTCCTTCTTTCCCACTTTCCTCATCCGAATCAACGGACAGGGCGAACGGCGAACAACGCGAACAAGATACGCAGCATGAGCATGGTGGATACTGGGCGCTCACGCCTGTTAGTCAAGCCTGCCGTGGTCACCGCGGCATCGGGAGTCACCACGCGCGTCACTGCGCAACAGGCCGGGTGGGACTTCGTGAATTTCGAAGTCCGCCGCGTCACGGAGGGCCAGCGCTGGACGGCAGCGACGGGTGAGCATGAGGCCGCGATCGTGCTGCTGGGCGGGCGCTGCCAGGTGGAGTCGAGCAGAGGCCGCTGGCCGGGGTTCGGCCGCCGGCCCAGCGTCTTTGCCGGGATGCCGTATGCGCTCTACCTGCCGCGCCGCACCGAATTCACGCTGACCGCCCTGACGGCTGCCGTCGACCTTGCGTACTGCTGGGTCCCCACCGACCGGGATCACGCGCCCGTGCTCGTCACGCCGGCGGACTCACAGATCGAGATCCGCGGCGGCGGGGGCGCCACTCGCCAGATCAACAGCATCATCCCGCCCGGGTTTGCCTGCCACCGGCTCGTGTGCGTGGAGGTCTACACGCCTGGGGGCAACTGGAGCAGCTATCCGCCCCACAAGCACGATGTCCATCGCGTCGATGGGGCAGGCCGGGTCGTCGAGGCCGACCTGGAAGAGATCTACTTTTATCAGTTCGACCGCCCGCACGGGTTTGCGGTGCAGCGCGTCTACACGGGCGATCGCCGCCTGGACGAAGTGATGGTCGCGCAGCACAACGACATCGTGCTGGTCCCCGAAGGCTACCACCCCGTCACCGTCGCGTACGGCTACGGCTGCTACTACCTCAACGTCCTCGCCGGGTCCGCGCAGTCGCTGGCCAACACGGACGATCCCGACCACGCGTGGGTCAAACAGACGTGGACGTCGAAGGATTCCCGTGTTCCAGTGGTGAGTCACGCAATGGAGTGACCGCGATGCCGGGGCCCCAGTACGACATTCTGGCGATGGGCCGCAGTTCCATCGACCTGTATGCCAACGACATCGGTGTCCCGTTCGCGGACATCAAGAGTTTTGCCGCCTATGTGGGCGGGTGTCCCACCAATATCAGCGTGGGGGCCCGGCGGCTGGGGCTGCGCAGCGCGCTGCTGACGGCCGTCGGCGACGATCCCGTGGGGGACTTCGTCATGAAGTTCCTGTCGACCGAAGGCGTGGAGACGCGGTTCATCCCGCGCAAGCCGGGCCGCCGCACCAGCGCCGTGCTGCTGGGCATCGAGCCGCCGGACCGGTTCCCGCTGGTGTTCTACCGTGACAACTGCGCCGACATCGAGCTGACGATCGACGACGTCGTGGCCGCGCCGGTGCGGCAGACGCGGCTGCTGGTGATCACCGGGACGGGCCTCAGCCGGGAGCCCAGCCGGAGCGCGACGCTGTTTGCCGCCGAACAGGCCCGGACCCATCGGATCCCGGTGTTTCTGGATCTGGACCTGCGGCCGGCGCTGTGGCATGACGCGCGGGGGTTCGGTGTGATGGTCCGGGGGGCGCTGCGGATGGTGGACGTGGCCATCGGGACCGAAGAAGAGGTCACCGAGGCCGCGGGGGTCTCGTCGGTCGCCGAGGCCGTCGGGCCGCTGCTCGATGCCGGGCCGCGCGCCCTCGTGGTCAAACACGGCGGGCGCGGCGCGTCGGTGCACCTCCCGGGGGGCGAGGTCATCCGCATCAATCCGTTTCCGGTAGAAGTCGTCAACGTGCTCGGCGCGGGCGACGCGTTTGCCAGCGGCTTCGCGTACGGCTACCTGAAAGGGTGGGACTGGCACGACGCGGGCCGGATGGGGAACGCCTGCGGGGCGATCGTGGTGACCCGGCACGGCTGCGCCAACTTTATGCCCTACGAACGCGAGGCCTTGGACTTCATCGAGTCGCGGGGGGGCTTGTGATGGGGAGGGAGTCATGGACACGCGGCGGTTGACGATGGCGCAGGCACTGGTAGCGTTCCTGACACAGCAGTACGTGGAGCGCGACGGCCGCGAGCAGGCGTTCTTTGCGGGCATGTGGGGGATCTTCGGCCACGGGAACGTGGCCGGGATCGGGCAGGCGCTGCAGCAGTATCCTCAGTTCCGCTACTATCAGGCCCGCAACGAGCAGGCGATGGTCCACGCCGCGGCGGGCTTCGCCAAGATGTCCCGGCGGCTGCGCGCGTTCGCCTGCACCTCGTCCATCGGCCCAGGCGCAACCAACATGGTCACCGCTGCCGCGGGCGCCACCATCAACCGCCTGCCGGTGCTGCTGCTGCCCGGCGACATCTTCGCGCGGCGGAACGTCGCGCCGGTGTTGCAGCAGTTGGAACTGGATTCGTCGCAGGACGCCTCGGTCAACGACTGCTTTAGACCGGTCTCCCGCTATTGGGACAGGATCAATCGAGCCGACCAGCTGCCGGCGGCGCTGCTGCAGACGATGCGCGTGCTCACCTCGCCGGCCGCGACGGGCGCCGTGACCCTGGCGCTGCCCCAGGACGTCCAGGCCGAAGCGTGGGATTATCCCGCGAAGCTGTTTGCCAAGCGCGTCTGGCATATCAGCCGGCCCCTGGCCGACCGCGCCCTGCTCAGGCAGGCCCTGCAGTGGATCACCTCCGCCGCGCATCCGGTCATCGTTGCCGGTGGGGGAGTGATCTACAGTGAGGCCACGGATGCGCTGACGCTGCTGGCCGCGCAGACGGGCATCCCGGTGGTGGAGACGCAGGCAGGCAAGGGCTCCCTCCCCCACGACCACCCACAGAACCTGGGCGCGCTCGGCGTGACCGGGACCATCGGCGCCAACGTGGTCGCCAGAGAGGCCGATCTCGTCATTGCCATCGGCACTCGGCTGGGGGATTTTGCGACGGCGTCGGCGACCACGTTCCAACACCCGCAGGTTCGCTTTCTCGCTGTCAACGTGGCCGAGCAGGACGCGTACAAATACGCGGCGCTCCCGCTCGTCGCCGATGCCCGCGCCACGCTCGAGGAGCTCGCCCCCGCGCTCGCCGGCTACCGGATCGCCGACGCGTATGCCCACCGCATCGCCGGTCTGCGGGATCAATGGGAGGCGGAGGTGGAACGGCTCACCTCCCGCCGGCACGGCCCCCCGATCAGCCAGGCCGAGGCGATCGGCGTCATCAACGACGCGGTGCGGCCGCAGGATGTGGTGGTGTGTGCCGCCGGCAGCTTGCCCGGAGACCTCCACAAGCTCTGGCGCGCGCGGACGCCGGGAACCTATCACCTGGAGTACGGGTACTCATGCATGGGCTATGAAATCGCCGGCGGTCTCGGTGCCAGGATGGCGGCCCCGGAGCGGGACGTCTATGTGCTGGTCGGCGACGGGTCCTATTTGATGATGTCCTCCGAGATCGTGACCGCGATCCAGGAACAGGTGAAACTCACCATCGTCGTGTTCGACAGCCACGGGTTCAGCAGCATCGGCGGCCTCTCGAACGCGGTGGGGTCCGGTGGATTCGGGACCGCGTACCGCTCGCGCAACCCCCAGACCGGTCAGCTGGACGGGCCCATTCTCCCTATCGACTTTGTCGCCAACGCCGGGAGCTTGGGCGCGCACGCGCTGCGCGCGGTCACGCGGGAGGATCTGGCGCGGGCGCTACTGGAGAGCCGGCGGCAGCCCACCACCACGGTGATCGTCGTCGAGGTCGACCCTGAGGAGCGCGTCCCCGGCTACGAGTCATGGTGGGACGTGCCGGTCGCCGAAGTCTCCGAGATGGAGACCGTGCGCCGGGCGCGGGCCGACTACGAGCGGGCCGTGCGGCGCGAGCGGATGCCCCTGTGATGATGGAGGGATCGACCATGAGCGGAAACGGGCAGGTGCTCAACTTCATCGGCGGCCAGTGGCGGGCGTCTGCGGGGGCCGCCGCCGACGTGTACAATCCCGCTACCGGCGAGACGATTGCCGCGGTGCCGCTGTCGCCGGCCGCCGACGTGCACGCGGCCGCCGAGGCCGCAGCCGGGGCGCTTCCCCAGTGGCGGCGCACGCCGCCGGTGGAGCGCGTGCAATACCTGTTCAAGCTGAAAGTCCTGCTGGACGCGCACCTGGATGAGCTCGGGCGGACCGTCACGACCGAATGCGGCAAGACGCTCGCTGAAGCCGTGGGCGAAGTGCGCCGGGGGATCGAGAACGTCGAGGTGGCCTGCGGCATCCCCATCCTCCTGCAGGGGTATCACAGCGAAGATATCGCGCGCGGCATCGATGAGCTGCTGGTCCGCCAGCCGGTGGGGGTCGTGGCCGCCATCACGCCCTTCAACTTCCCCGGGATGATCCCGCTGTGGTTCCTGCCGTATGCGGTCGCATGCGGCAACACCGTGATCATCAAACCATCGGAAAAAGTGCCCCTCACGATGCAGAAGATCATGCGCCTGATCGAGCAGACCGGCCTGCCCGCAGGCGTGGTGAATCTGGTGAACGGCGCGAAGGAAACGGTCGACGCGATCCTGGACCACCCCGCGATCCGTGCGATCTCCTTCGTGGGATCGTCTCCCGTCGCCAGGTACGTGTATACGCGCGCCACCGCCAACGGCAAGCGCGCCCAGTGCCAGGGCGGCGCGAAGAATCCGATCATCATCATGCCCGACGCCGATCTCGAGGCTACCACGCGGGCCGTCGCCGAATCCGCGTTTGGCTGCGCCGGCCAGCGCTGCCTGGCGTCGTCGCTGGCGCTGCTGGTGTCCGACACCGCGCGCACCGCGACGCGCGCGCTGGCGGATGCGGCGGCGTCACGGCGAGTCGGATTCGGGCTGGACGAGGGCGTCGAGGTAGGTCCGGTCATCCGCTCCGAAAGCAAGGCGCGCGTCGAAGCGCTCATCCAGGACGGGATCGACGAGGGCGCCACCGCGGTGGTGGACGGCCGGCGCGCCCGCATTCCGGGCTACGAGCGCGGGTTCTTCGTCAAGCCGACCGTGCTGGAGAATCTCCCGCCCGCGGGCAAGATCGCCCAGACGGAGATTTTCGGCCCGGTGCTGAGCCTCATCCATGTTCGCGACGTGGACGAAGCGATCGCGCTGATGAACCAGCAGCGCTACGGCAACATGGCCTGCCTGTTTACCCGGAGCGGGGCGGTCGCGCGGAAGTTCCGGTACGAGGCCCAGGTCGGCAACCTCGGGATCAACGTGGGGGTGGCGGCGCCGATGGCGTTCTTCCCCTTCTGCGGGTACAAGGACAGTTTCTTCGGAGACCTCCACGGGCAGGGCCGCGACGCCGTCGAATTCTATACCGAGAAGAAAGTCGTCGTCGAACGGTGGGAGCGCTGACGGGTGAACCTCATCGTGGTGGTGCTCGACAGCCTGCGCCAGGACCAGGTCGGCGCGTATCACCAGGGGCGCGCGCGGTTCAGCGATGTCCCGCCGGCCCGCACGCCGAATCTCGACGCCTTTAGCCGGGAGTGCGTCGTGTTTTCCAACGCCTATCCGGAGGCGCTGCCGACGATCCCCGCCCGCTACGTGCTGATGACCGGCCAGCGCGCGCTCCCGTTCCGCCCCTGGGCGCCGCTCGGGTCCGGCGACCTCACGATCGCCCAGATCCTCCGCGGCGAAGGCTACGTCGGCGGGCTGGTCTCGGACTGCTACCATTACCGGGCCCCCGGCATGAACTATCACGCGGGGTTCCACGCCTATCGGTGGATCCGCGGCCAGGAGTATGATCCCTGGGAGTCCGGACCGCCCCGCCGCGACGTCGGCGCCTACGTGAACGAACACTACACGCCGGAATGGCGGGAGCGCGTCGCGCAGTTCCTGGCCAACACCGACGCGTTCACCTCGGAGGACGACTGGTTTCCCGCGCGCGTCGTGGACGAGGCCGTCACCTGGCTGCAGCGCAACCGGAGCCACAAGAAGGTCTTCCTCTGGATCGACTGCTTCGATCCGCACGAACCCTGGGATCCACCCGCGCGGTTCGACACGTATGCCGATCCCGCGTACCGCGGGCCCCGGCTTATCCTGCCCATGGGTGGCCTCAGCCGCACGTGGGCGTCGCCCGCCGAGACGCGCCACATCCGGGGGCTGTACGCGGGGGAGGTCAGCTTCGTCGATGCCTGCCTCGGCCGGCTGTTCGAGGGACTGGCCCGCTTGAACTACCTAGACGATTCCGTCGTGCTCCTCCTCGCCGACCACGGGCACCCGCTCTCGGACCACGGGAAGTTCCTCAAGGGCGCCGACCGCCTGCACAGCGAACTCCTCCGTGTGCCCTGTATGATCCGGCTTCCGCAGGGACGGCGCGGGGGGACGCGGACGGATGCGCTCGTCCAGTTCCAGGACATGCTGCCGACGCTGCTCGATCTCCTGGGAGTGCGGGGGGATGCCGGCGCCATGCACGGCCGCAGCTTCGCCCCGGTGGTGGAGGGGCAGACCTCCGAGCACCGGGATGCCGTCATCATGGGCTACTACGAGGGTATCGACCGCTGCATCCGGACGCAGACGTGGAGTTACGTCGAGCGGCCTGCGGGCGAGCCCGACGAACTCTATCATCTGGGGAACGATCCAGACGAGCGTGCGAACCTCATCGACCGTGCGCCCGAGGAGGCCCGGCGGCTCGCCGGGATGTTCGGCCGGACGTTCCGTCCGCGGCGGAGGCGCGGCCGGGGGATTCAAGGGAAGTACGAACTGGCCTCGTCCGGGATCGACGAGGTCGTGATCGGCAAGGAGTGAGTGGGATCAGACGATTCAGGGGGTGAGGGATGAAACATCGATGGGTGATCGCTGTGTGGATGGTCGCGCTGGTGGCGCTCGTGCTCCCGCCGGCCTCCGCACAGCGCGTTGTGGTGCTCAAGGCGTGGACGATCGGGCCGGACAACCCGTCGGTCACGCGATTCAACAATCTGCAGGCCGCCGCGGAACGCCTGAACGCTGCGCTGCAGCGCGAGGGCGCCGGCGTCCAGATCAAGGTGGAAGGATTCTTCGACACCACGAACTGGGACGCGTATCTGCGCCGGGTCCTGCTCGGCTTCCAGAGCGGGGAAGGCCCGGACATCGTCCAGGCCAACGGCTCGCTCGCCGCGACCTGGGCGGACGCCGGGTTCGTGACGGCGCTCGACGCGTATCTCCCCCGCTATCCGCAGTTCGCCGATGTGGTGCCCTCGCTGTGGGACTCGATGCGCTACAAGGGCCAGGTCTGGGCCATCCCGCAGGACACGGAGGCGCGGCCGCTCTACTTCAACAAGACGCTCCTCCGGCAACTGGGGTGGTCGGACGCGCAGATCGCCGCGCTGCCCGACCGGATGGCGAAGGGGGACTTCACGTGGGATGACGTGATGGCCACCTCGCGCGAGGCGGTCCAGAAACGCGTCATCGAGGCCGGCAAAGGATATTACCACCGCCCGGTGAACGGCCCCGACTTCATTCAGTGGTACCGCTCCTTCGGCGGTCGCGACTTCGACGCGGCCAGCGGCAAGCTGGTCATTAACAGGGCGGCGCTCCTACGCTATTACAGCTGGCTGCGGACGGGCGTGGAGGCGGGCGTCATCGAGAAAGACCGCCTGAACAACGACTGGAACCGCTTCATGCAGCCGGTCACCGACGGGAAGGTCCTGTTCTTCTCCGGCGGGACATGGCAGTGGGCGGAGTGGGCGCAGCTGTGGGTGAACAGCAAGGGCGGGGAGGAGTGGCTGTTCGCGAACTTCGGCTACGGGCCGCACCCGGCGTATGCGAAGGGCGGCAAGCCCATCACCCTGTCCAACCCGCAGGGCTACTTCGTCGCCGCGGGATCGAAGAACAAAGATCTCGCCGTCCGGCTGCTGGCGTTTACGACGGTGCCGGATCTCGACGCCAAGCACGCCGTGGGCAGCGCGCACCTACCCGTGCTCCGCACGACGGCGCGCGTGGTCAACAACAAGTTCCTGAAGGAAGTGAGCTACCTCCTCAACTACACGACGTTCGCGCCGGCCCATCCCGATCTCTCCAAGTGGCAGGATGCCGTGTACCGCGGCCTCTCGGCGGTCGAGTCGGGCCAGGTCACGCCGCAGCAGGGCGTCGATCTGGTAGCGAGCGAGATGCAGCGCACCATCAGAGATCAGATCATCGTTGAATGACGAGGAACTAGGGACTGGGGACTAGGGACTGGGGACTGGTTCCTCCCCCAGTCCCATCCCCCTATCCCCTACGCGGGGGGGAAGCGCAGGCATGGCGCAGGAGGCTGGGGTCGCGGGAGTCTCGAGGGTCCGGGCGGCGCGTCCGGCGCTGCGCTACCTGATGCCGGCGGTCTTCCTGGCGCCAGCGACGGTGCTCATCGTGCTCTTCTTCCTTGTACCCGTCGTCACGACGCTGGGACTGTCGCTTACCGACATCTCCACTCTGACCTTCCGCCAGCCGAAGTGGGTGGGGCTGGGGAATTATCGGGAACTGCTGGGCGACCCGTTCATCGGCAAGATCCTGGTGAACACCGCGCGCTACGTCGTCTTCACGCTGCTGTTCAACGTGGGGATGGGCCTGCTGGTCGCATTGCTCAGCACATCGGTGCGCGAGCGCGCCGGGGGCCAGATCCGCGCCTTGTGGCTGCTGCCGCGCATCCTGCCCGCGGTGGTCTATGTCTTCATCTGGCAGGGACTCTCGCGGGAGACGCCCTTCGGGCTGGTCAGCAACGTCCTCGGGGTCTCGAGGAACTGGATCACCGCGTCGCCGTGGCCGGTCATCGTCCTGGCCAACGGCCTCGTCGGCGCGTCGTTCGGGATGCTGATCTTTACCTCGGCGATCCGCGCGATTCCCCGCGACCTGTTCTACGCGGCCGCGGTGGACGGCGCGACCGCGCTGCAGACGGTCCGGCGGGTGGTGCTGCCTATGCTTCGCTGGCCGCTCCTGTTCGTCACCGCGTACCAGACGCTGTCGCTGCTGACGTCGTTCGAGTACATCCTGCTCCTCACCGACGGCGGGCCCGGATTCTACACCACCACGGTCTGGGCGCTGCACGCGTACAAGCTGGCGCTGTCCAACTACTTCGGTAACGTGCAGTTCGGCTTGGGGGCGGCGATGGCGGCCGTGCTGGTCGTAATCGGCATCGCCGTCTCGCTCCTGTATCTCCGGATCTTCAACTTCCGGGCGCTCGTGGCGGAGCCCAAGGTCGAGGTCAACTGATGCCGCTGCTCCCTCCGCGCTGGCGCCTCATCCTCGCCGTGCTGCTGGTCGTCACGGTGCCGATCGCCGCGGGGGTCCTGTGGCTCTTTCTAACCGGCGTCTTTGACCGCGTGCACGGACTGGTCCCGGTGCGCGCGCCCTCCATCGACAACTGGCGCTTCCTCTGGGAGGGCGTGGGGGGCAGGCCGCTCGTGCACGTCCCCCTGGTCAACTCCCTGATCTTTGCAGGCGTGGTGACGGCCATCGAGGTCGTGGTCGCCTCCATGGCCGCGTATGCCATCTCGCGGATGTCCTTCCCGGGGCGGCGCTTCTATCTCGGCCTCGTCCTCGTGCTGCACGCGTTCCCGGCGGTGAGCCTGATCATTGCCATCTTCTATATCCTGCGGCTGCTCGGACTGTTCGATACCCTGACCGGGGTCATTCTCGTCAAGGCCTCGCTCGAGCTGCCGCTCGGGATCTGGTTGATGAAGGGATTCTTTGACACCCTGTCCTGGGATATGGAGATGGCGGCGCTGGTCGACGGCATGTCGCGGTGGAAGCTGTTCTGGAAGGTCGCCATGCCGCTGGTGCGTCCCGGACTGCTGGCCCTGAGCACCTTCGCGCTGCTGTCCGCGTGGGGCGAGTTCATCCTGCCGTTCACCCTGATTGTCAGCAACCAAAAGACGCTGATGTCGAACTATCTGCAGACGTTTCTCACGGAAGGATACGCCGACTTCGGGATGGTCGCCGCCGTTGGCGTGGTCTACGCCCTGCCTGTGCTGATGATCTTCCTGTTCGGGCAGCGCTACCTGCTGAACATTTACGGAGGCGGGGTGAAGGGATGAAAGGCATCGCCATCCGCCTGGAGGGATTGAGCAAGTCCTTCGGCAAGGTGGTCGCGCTGCGGGCGCTCGATCTGGACATCCGGGCAGGGGAGATGGTGGCGTTTCTCGGTCCGTCGGGCTGCGGCAAGACGACCACGCTGCTGATGATCGCCGGCATCTACCAGCCGACCGCCGGCACGATCCACTTCGCCGATCGGCGGGTGGATCAGCTGCACCCGCGCGACCGCGACGTGGGCATGGTGTTCCAGTCCTACGCCCTGTACCCGCACCTCACGCTGTTCGAGAACATCGCCTTTCCGCTCCGGCTCAAGCGGCAGGGCGGGGCGGAGATTGCGGGCAAAGTGGCGCAGACCGCCGAGCTGCTGGGCATCGGCCGTATCCTTGAGCGCCGTCCGGCCGAAGTGAGCGGCGGGCAGCAGCAGCGCGCGGCGCTGGCCCGCGCCCTGGTGAAGGAACCCCAGGTGCTGCTGCTCGACGAGCCGCTGTCCAATCTCGATGCCCAGATCCGGCTGCAGGCGCGGGGGGAGATCCGCCGGCTGCAGCAGGACCTCGGCGTGACGAGCATTCTGGTCACGCACGATCAGGCGGAGGCGCTGGCGATGGCGGACCGGGTGGCGGTGTTTTCGACGGGCGCGTTGCAGCAGTTCGCCACGCCCGACGACCTCTACGCCAGGCCCGCGAACACCTTCGTCGCCGGATTCGTCGGACACCCGCCGATGAACCTGATCCCCGGCACGTTCCAGGACGGCACCTTTGCGGGAGGCGGACTGCGGCTCTCTCTTCCAGCATCGGTCTCCCCCGGTCCCGGCACCATCGGACTGCGGCCGGAGGACTTGGCCCCCGGGACGGCGATCCGCGGTCGCGTGATCCTTGTGGAAACGCTCGGCCGCCAGGTGCTGGTGACCATGGACCTGGACGGAACCACAGTGAAGATGGTCGCAGACATCCGTCCCGCGGTGGGAACCCAGATCGGCATCGGCTACGATCCCGGCAGGCTGCACTGCTTCGGCGCGGACGGACGCAGGCTCGAAGGACGCGCATCGTGACGCTCCCCGCCAGTCTGGCCGCCGGCGGGCGGCGCGTGCTGCTGAAATACCACCGGCTGCTCTCCGGAACGGGTGCCCATCCTCCCAACAGCCTCTCCGCGCTGCACGAGGTGCTGGCCGGCGGGGCGGAGGTCATCGAGTTCGACGTTCATGCGATTTCAGACGGTGACTACGTCCTGAACCACGATGACACGTTTAACCGTGAGACGACCGGGATCGGTCCGGTGCGGAGCGCGACCCGGGCGTCGGTGAAGGCGCTGCGCCTGCGGGGATCGGCCGAGCCCGCCGCGCTGCTCTCGGAGGTCGCGCAGGTCCTGGGTTCCCACCGCGCTCCGGTGAAGGTTCAGGTGGATTTGAAAGATCAGGACCCGCTCGGTGCGGAGGAGGCCGGCCGCCTCCTGCGCGCGATCGAGCCCATGCGCGCGAATCCCCGCCTCACCGTAGTTGTCGGCTGCCTGGGCGATTGGAACCTGCGCATCCTGCGGCGGCTCGATACTACGCTGGCCGTCGGCCTGGACTTTGCGCTGTACCTCGACGCGCCGGACAGCGAATTCCCCCGGCTGCCGCTGCGGGTCAACGTCTACGGATATCTCGACGATCACCCGCTCGGGTACCTGCGGGCCATGCCGGTGCGCGACTACCTGGAGGACCGGGTGGAGAGTCTGTGTCACCTGCTGCCGGGTGCCGTTGAAGTGTACCTGCGTGCGGAATTCATCCTCCGTGCGATCGCCGACGGGGTCAACCCCGTCGAGATCGTCCGGCGCCGGCTCGGCGTGCCGGTCGACGCCTGGACGCTCAACTCCGGGCTGCCGCAGACGCGCGAGAGGTTGGCGGCCGTGCTGGCCGCGGGTGCCGGTCAGATTACCACCGACACCGCGGTGCAGCTGGCCGCCCTTCATGAACCGGTGGCTTGACGCCGGCCGCTGCTGGATCATCGCCCACCGCGGGGCGTCCGCGGTCGCGCCGGAGAATACCCTGGCGGCGTTTCGATTGGCGGCAGACCTCGGCGCCGACGGCGTCGAGCTGGATGTGCGCGCCACCGCCGACGGGCAGCTCGTCGTCATCCACGACGACCTGGTGGACCGGACCACCGACGGGACAGGGGCGATCGCCGCGCTGACGCTCGCCCAGGTGCACCGCTTCGATGCGGGACGGAAGTTCGGCCCGGCATTCGTGGGGGAGCGCGTGCCGCTGCTGTCCGAGGTCTTCGACGCGGCGCGGGGCCGCCTGCTGGTGGACGTCGAGGTCAAGGCCCCGGGAATCGTGCGGTCCCTGATTGACCTGGTCAGAGAGATGAAGATGGCGGAGTCGGTGCTCATCACCTCGTTCGACCTGCAGATCATCTCGGACGCCCGCGCGCTGGCTCCGGAGATTGCGGCGGGGCTGCTGCAGCCTGCGGCGCACCCGCAGGTGGCGGTGCGGCTGGGTGTGGCCGCCTATTTGCCGGAGATCGGCGCGCTCTCGGCCGACGTCATGACGCTGTGCCGCGCGTCCCGGCTGCGGGTCATTCCCTGGACCGTGCGCACGGAAGACCAGGCGCGCCATGCGCTGCGCCTGGGAGTCGATGGGATGATCGCCGACGACCCTGTCTTCGCCCGCTCGATGCTGACGGCCCGAGCCTGATGCCTGAATGTCGGATGAGGTGAGAAGACACCGTGACCAATGAACGCATCGGCGTGATCGGCCTCGGGATCATGGGGAGGCCCATGGCCCGCAACCTGATGCGGGCGGGCTATGCGCTCGCGGTCCACAGCCGCAGCCGGCCGCCGGTCGAGGAGCTCGTCGCGGCGGGAGCGCTCGATGGGAAGACGCCGCGGGGCGTCGCGCAGCAGAGTGACGTGGTCATCACGATGCTGCCTGACACGCCGGACGTGCAGCAGGTGGTCTTGGGGCGCGACGGTGTGCTGGAGGGTCTCCGGCCCGGCTCGGTGCTGGTGGATATGAGCACGATCTCGCCGATCGCCACGCAGGAGATCGCGCAGGCCGTGAGGGCCAAAGGTGCCGAGATCCTCGATGCGCCGGTCAGCGGCGGCGAGAAGGGCGCGATCGAGGCCACATTGTCCATCATGGTGGGCGGTCCGGAGCCGGTGTTCACCCGGGTCCGCCCGATCTTCGGGGCGCTGGGAAAGAACGTGGTGCACATCGGCGGCACGGGCGCCGGTCAGGTGACCAAGGCGTGCAACCAGATCGTGGTGGCGCTGACGATCCAGGCCGTCGGTGAGGCGCTGGCCCTGGCGGCGAAAGCCGGGGTGGACCCGGCGAAAGTGCGTCAGGCGCTGCTGGGTGGGTTCGCGCAGAGCCGGATCCTGGAGGCGCACGGCCAGCGCATGCTGGACCGCAACTTCCAGCCGGGCTTCCGCGTGCGGCTGCACCAGAAGGATCTCAACATCGCCCTGTCCACGGCCAACACCCTCGGCGTGCCCCTGCCGGCGACCGCGGTCGTGCAGGAAGCCTTCACGGCGCTGCGGGGCCTCGAGCGCGGCGACTGGGACCACTCGGCACTGGTCACCCTCATTGAGGAACTGGCGAAGGTTGAGGTGCGGCCCGGATCCTAGATCCTGGATGCATTAGGAAAAGCGAGAGAGGCGCCAGGACTCTCGGCGTTTCACCGTCTTCTGCCGCGTCGCCGGTTCCTACCGCCTGCAGGCCCCCTCTCCGGGATTACTCCCGAAGTGAAGTTCCCACGGCTCTCGGAGTCCACGTACAGCGGCGTTTGAGTCGGCTACTTTGCCGTTAGACTCGCGCCTCTCTCAGCAGTGAAGGTATCACCGCGCGTATGGCGGGTCAATTGGGAACTTTCGTTCACACGGTGTGGACTGTGTGTGCTCTGGGGATAACTGCCCGGCAGGAGCCCTCTTTGTCCAAGAGAAGGACCCTCCGAGATGCGGGTGGTGACGGCAGCACAGATGAAGGAACTGGACCGCCGGGCGACCGAGACTCACGGCATTCCCATCGCCGCGCTCATGGAGGCGGCCGGCCGGCGGGTCGCACAGGCAGCCGAGGCGCTCCTGCATGAACACGGGGGCCGCCGCGGCGTCGTGCTGGTCGGAAAGGGCAACAACGGCGGGGACGGCCTCGTGGCCGCCCGGTACCTGCGGGCCGCGGGGGTTGACATCACCGTGCTGCTTTCGGCGCCGAAGCAGGAGTTCTCGGGCGAAGCCGCCCGGGCCCTGGTCGCGGCGGGGGAAGCGGGCGTCTCACTGACGGGGTCCGAGAAGGCTGAGGAGGTGATGGCCGGGGCCGATCTCGTCATCGACGCGCTGGTCGGGACCGGGATCCGCGGACTGGTCACAGGTGACGCCGCAGCCCTGATTGAGGCGGCCAACCGGTCGGGCCGCCCCATCCTGGCGGTCGACATCCCGTCGGGCCTGCAGGCCGACACCGGCACCTGGGACGGGCCGTGCATCCGCGCCGCGGCCACCGTTACGATGGGGCTGCCGAAACTCGGCCTGATGCTCTTCCCCGGCGCCGAGATGGCCGGGACGGTGATCGTGGGGGAGATTGGCTACCCGCAGGATCTGATCGACGACCCGTCGATCACGACCCGGCTGGTGATGGCGGCAAAGGTTCGCGCGCTCCTCCCGCCGCGACGGCCCGACACCCACAAGGGGACGTATGGGCACGTGCTGATCGTGGCAGGCTCCGTCGGGTTCGCCGGGGCCGCCGTCCTGTCCACGCTTGGGGCGCTGCGTGGCGGGGCGGGGTTGGTCACCGCGGCGGTTCCGCAGAGCGTCTACCCCATCGTCGCATCGCAGATCACCGAAGGCATGACCACTCCGCTGGCCGACGACGGGGGAGCGGTCGGTCCCTCGGCGATGGGCCGGATCGATGAGCTCCTGGCCACGGCGGACGTCGTCGCCGCCGGTCCCGGGCTGTCCACACTCCCAGGCGTGGCTCGCATCGTCGAAGAGTTGCTCGGGCGCGACAAACCGCTCGTCCTCGACGCCGACGGGCTCAACGTGCTGGCTGGCCGGGCGGACCGTCTGGCCAAGGCGCGGGGCCCGGTGATCATCACCCCGCATCCAGGCGAGCTGGGGCGCCTTCTCAAACGGCCGGCGCCGAAGATTGTTGAAGACCGGCTGGGCGCCGCGCGCGAGGCCGCGGCGCGGTTCCGCTGTGTTGTCGCTCTGAAGAGCGCGCACACAATCGTCGCCAAGCCGGACGGCGAGACGGCCATCATCCGTACCGGAAATCCGGGGATGGCCAGCGGGGGCATGGGTGACGTGCTTACCGGCGTGGTGGCCGCGATGATCGCCCAGGGCCTGCCGGCGTTTGACGCCGCAGCCGCCGCCGCGTATCTGCACGGCGCCGCCGGCGACCTGGCCGCGGGAGAGCGGGGACAGGCGGGCCTGCTCGCGTCCGACGTCGCCCACGCACTGCCCAAGGCCGTAGCCCGCGTACAGGCCGGACAGCAGACCGATATCGTCCGTGAGCTCCGCGA
>JBIOWP010000082.1:0-9046 GCA_044868695.1 bacterium | reverse complement strand
CAATCATTCCCATGACCAGGCTGGCGACGATACCGGCTACCAGCACTCGGCGAGTGTTCATGGTATTTCACCTCCTCTCCTAGCGAATTGAAGCAGGACGTCTCGCTACGGCGACGTTATTCCTCCCGGATGAGAGACGCCGCTTGTTCCCGGGAAACCTGCTTCCCATGCCCTTCCTGCACGTGCTGGACGAAGGCGTCCACGAGCTCCTGCTCGGTCCCATGCTCGTGCCACCCGCAGTTGCAGCTGATGGACTTGGCCATGACTGATCCCTCCTTGTTGAACTCGGTTGTCCCAATCATAGGGATGGGCCGCGGAGCGGGCTACAGACACGGGTACCGGGAGGCCTCCTCGCGGTACCGGTACCACGGTACCGAAGGGCGGGGCTGGGTGAAAAGGCAAGAAGCAGGGCGCGGGCGGTGTGGGCCACGTTACATTCCCCGCCCCCCGTCCCACTGTAGGATGGAACAGAGACTACACGAAGGAGGCAAGACGCATGGCTCAGTTCTCATGCTGTGGAATGGAGTTCAAGAATGAAGAAGAACTGACACGGCACCAGGTGAAGGCCCACGGTCAACAGAAGCGAGCCGTGGGCAGCCACTGCGGTCAGGAGTTCTACACGGAATCCGGCCTCAAGGAGCACATGCGCGACGCACACGGCAAAGCGTCGTAGGGACGCCACCGAGGGGGCAAGGTGAAGTTTCCCGTCTTGATGGTCGCGGCAGTGGCGATGACCGCACTCTTGGGCGCGGCGGGTTCCTGGGCCCAGGGCCAGCGAATTCCCTTTGACACCTCGGAGTGGAAGACGGATTTTACCAAGCACATCGTGTCATTCAACGAGATCATGTCCGGAGGTCCCCCCAAGGACGGCATTCCCGCTATCGACACGGCGAACTTTGATGCCGTCCGTGACGCGGATAAGTGGCTGAAGCCCCGAGAGCCGGTCATTCTCTTTGAGCGGGCGGCCGAGGCGCGCGCCTATCCCCTCCAGATCCTCATCTGGCACGAGATTGCCAACGACACCGTGGCCGGGCTGCCGGTGGCGGTCACTTTTTGTCCGTTGTGCAACACATCGATCGTATTTGACCGCCGGCTGGAGGGCCGGGTGCTGGACTTCGGCACAACCGGCAAGCTGCGGTTCTCGGACCTGGTCATGTACGATCGCCAGACGGAGTCGTGGTGGCAACAGGTGACCGGCGAGGCGATCATCGGCGAGCTGACCGGCAGGCGATTAACGTTCCTGCCATCGCAGATCATCTCATGGGAGCTGTTCAAGCAGACGTACCCCGGGGGGAAAGTGCTGAACCGCGAGACCGGTCACCGGCGATCCTACGGCAGCAACCCGTACGTGGGATACGATGACATCAATTCCTCACCGTTCCTGTATCGCGGGCCGAAGGATAGTCGCCTGCCGCCGATGGAGCGCGTGGTCACGGTTTCGCTGGGCGGTGAAGACGTCGCGTATCCGTTCAGCGTGATGGAAAAGATGCGCGTGGCCAACGATACTGTCGGCGGCAGGCCCATCGTGGTCCTCCACGCTCCAGGTGTGGCGTCTGCGCTGGATCGCGGCAGCATTCCGGACTCGCGAGATGTCGGGACGGCAGGCGTCTTCGAGCGTACGCTGGAGGGGAAGGTGCTGACGTTCAAGTCCAGCGGCACCCGGTTCGTGGATGCTCAGACCGCCAGCACGTGGAACCTCCTAGGCTCGGCGACGGCCGGGCCGCTGGCAGGCAAGCGCCTGACCCCAGTGATCAACGGCAGCCATTTTTGGTTCTCCTGGGCTGTGTTCAAGCCCCAAACGCGGATCTACAAGCCATAACCCATATGTAATCCAGCTTACACAAGCGCTCATCCCTTCCCAGTAACGTGGGAGGGAGTCTAATCCGCCTGGGGAGGGGATCGCCATGCGCGATCGATGGCCGCTGACGCGGCGAGAGTTCCTGCGGTGGTCTGCGGCAGCGGGGTTGGCGCTGCCGATGAGTGGAGCAGTCGAGCACCTCCTCCGGACGGCTGCGGCCGCGCCTGCAGTCAAGAAGAACGTCGCCGATGTGATCCGCTTCTCGACCAGGCCGCAGGGCTGGCAGGGGCAGTTTGGCTTCGTGACGTTCCGGCTGCGCCCAGTTTTTTTCGAGGGGGACCGCGCGTACCACATCCGCACCGATGCTTCAGACAAGACGTTTGCCCAGCAGGCGGGGCTGGTGCACGTGCCCAAGCTGGAGAAGGCGCTAGACACCGGCGCCGCCGCGGAGTACTACATCTTCACGAATGGCGTGTCCGGCCAGCTGCCGGTGGTCAGTACGATTCCGAGCCGCGACGATTACACGTCGGCGTTCCGCCTGATTCGCGTGACCTTCACCGGAACCGCGAGCATGCTGAATTCGGTCGACCAGATTCGCGATGCGGAGAGCGGCGGGCGCCTGCGGGTGGCACGGACCAGGATCGTCGCCAACTATCCCTTTGTGAAGTGGCCGGACGGCGAATTGCCGCACGATCTGGCGCGGACTGCGTACCTCGGCCAGGGACAGCTCCTGAAGCCGGTTGATGTTGAGCGGCGCGAGGTGACGTTCAAGCTCCAGCAGTGCTTCCCTGGCGAATGGTATATCGTGACCGACACGTCGGCATCCCCGATGGCGCCGATGATGCGCATTGCTCCTTCGCCAAAGAGCGGGATGCTGACGAGCGCCGGCGCGACCGCGAAAATCCTTGTCTTTGGCAGCGGGATCAAGGGCTCCGGGCCGATGGGCTTCCAACCTTCAATTGTTGACTCTCTGCCTGGTAACCCGGTGTGGAGCCCGTTTTGGGACCACTACACGTTCACGTGGATAGACGGCCAGACCCCGGTGGTTGTACGCGACCAGAAGCAGCTGCTGGATCTGGAGAAGGCCGGCGCGCTGAAACGCTGGCCCGGGACTCCCGACACCAACGGGCAACTCTTCGTCGTAAACTGCCCGGTGCCGATCACCGCCCCGGTGACCTGGAAGCCGACAGCGTAGCTCGTGGCTGCGGTCTCCACAGTCTAGCCGGTCTTCCCGGTCCTTACGCCGGTCCGACGCAGCTGCGTTGGCTTAGGCCGATCAGTAGACTGTGAAGACTAAGGTTGGGGTTCGTAGAATGTAGTGTGCGGGTAGAAGTCGCGCCAGGCCCAGTCGAATGAGGAGCTTTGTGGTATGAGACGTAGGACCTGACCACGCAACGGGCCGGAGGTGCTGATGCCATGGACGGGGTCCCAGATGGATCCCGTCTGTGTGTCTTTCAAGAGTTCACGCTCCAGCACAAACGTGAGTACCCGATCGCGAACCTGCCGCAGGAAGGTCTGCACGCGGCGGCTCACCGGGTCGGCGTAGATCAACACGGGAAACGGCCCCACCGTGTCGTTGATGATGCGGGCACGCGCCGCATCGCGAAAGCGGTACGCTCTGGCGTACTCGCCCAGCACAACACCGATCACGAAATTGTCGTGCGGCCGCTCCCGAAAGAATGCAAAGCCTTCTTCGGCAAGGACAAGCGTTCGGGGATGCTCCGTGCGCCAGGTCGCCCACGGTACCAGCGCCGAAGGCAGCAGCTGCAGTTTCGTGCCGCGCAGCGGTCCGATGAGGGCCGCGCCGATCGGCTGGGACCAGATGGAACCCGTCTCGTGGTCCCACCAGGTCATCGCCCGCATATAGAGCCAGCCCTGGTTGCCGAAGACCCTCGCCCTGCCCGCGATCCGCCGGTCATGCACGAGACCGGTGTAGCAGAGTGGTCACCACGTGGCGAGAATCGGTACCCCGCCGGCGGTATCGTTGACCATCTCTCGAGAGTTGAGCACGGTGATCGGGTAGGCTTTCGCCTCGCCGTTGATCTCCACGCCGAGGACGAGTTCATCGCCGCGCAACCGCGCCCGTGCGGCAGCGACAAACTGGGGGGTGTAGATGGGTGCGATCATGTCTCTCCCGAGCAGGCGTTCCATCTTCGCCAGAGTCTCGTGCTCCTCAGGGGTGGTCGCAGGAGGCGTGTACGCGGACAGCAAGGGCAGGCTACCCAGCACCCACGCCACCCCCAGGCCGGCAACCAGACCGAATGTCCAGCTCCGCTTGTAACGCATCATGATCACAGTACCAGACCGGCGTGCCCCAGACTGTGAGCGCGCGTACACACACGAGATCACTCCGGGAGGGTGTTGAGCCTCCAGTCGTAGTGCAGGTAGCGCACCCGCTGAGGTTCGCGGACCACGCCGCGGGCCGTCGAATCCTGGAGGTAACGGAGGATAAACTGCAGCACGCCGTCGCGCCCCCCGAAATCGGCGCGGTACCATCTAAAGATCTTGGACAGCGACACAGTCCTGGTGGACGGGTCGACGACGACTCCGCCGCCATTAATAAACGCGCCCGCCGCTCGATCGAGGTCGGCCCCGAGACGCGCTGGCGTGTAAAGGCGGATGGCGGGGCATGATCTCGATGCGCAGACCAGCGCAAAATGGACCCTGGGATCTGGTGAGAGTGACCAGCGCAGCCGTGGATCATCCGATGGGAACTGCCGGAGGGAAAATAGCGGGTGGGCGCGGTTGCCTCGCAGCACACCGTGCTCGATGTCGTCCGCGCTCATCCGCTGCCCGGCGACCACGTAGGCCGCGCGACGGAAAAAGCCCCGATCCTCCCACACTGAACGGCTAATGCCGGACGCGGCCACGGCGTGGATGACCAACGTGTTGTAGAGGTTGATCCACCACGCCACTGCGGCCTCCTCGGAGACCGGAGGTTCGCGCCGATGCAGCGATCCGACCGCATCGCAGAACCGTCGAAACGCCGGAGCCTCCGCCAACCTGCGGTAGTCCACCCTGCCGGCCGCGAGGAACTCCCGCAGGTCAGGCAGGACGTCCTCCAGCGGCGGTCCCTCCCGCTCTGCAGGGTTCAGGACTACGCCCGGCGGGATCCCCAATGCGGCGTCGATGAGCGCGTGCGCGCGGCGCAGGCTCCAACCGCGAACGCTCATCAGCCGTCCGGTGTGCATGTAATGCGGGCTACGGAAATCACGTCGCGCTGCAGTTTCACTGAGATCGAGCGGTACCGCCTGATCCAACGTCTTCGCCCGCAGGGGAGATTCCCGTGAGTGACAAGGTCCTGGCCCCATACCTCTTCATAGACGTCAGCCGCGGCCTCTGCCCGCAGTGCCGGCGGCTGGTGGATGCGCAAGTCGTCGCGCGCGATGGCCGAGTGATCCTGCGGAAGCGCTGTCCCGAGCATGGGTGGACTGAGGCTCTGCTCTCGTCCGACCTATCCTGGTATCGGCATGCGCTAACGTACAATCGTCCCGGCTTGCTGCCGGTCCAGCGTGCCATGGAGGAGCGAGACGGCTGTCCGTTTGACTGCGGGCTGTGCCCCGAGCACCAGCAGCACACCTGCCTGGCCATCATCGAGGTCAACTCCGGCTGCAACCTCCGGTGCCCTGTCTGCTTCATGGGCGCTGGAGACGTCCCAGCCTTCAGTCTCAGCCTCCACCAGGTTGAGGAGATGCTCGACAGCCTGGAGGCCTGCGAAGGCGACACGGAAGTGGTGCAAGTCAGCGGCGGCGAGCCGACGATCCATCCCGAAATCCTGCAGATTCTGGAAGCGATCAAGCGGCGTCGCGTCCGACACGTGATGCTCAACACCAACGGGCTGAGGCTGGCCCGGGATGACGACTTCGTCCGCGCGTTGGCCGACTTGAACGTCTATGTTTACCTGCAGTTCGACGGCGTGCAGCGGGATACACACCTCGCCATCCGGGGCGTCGACCTGCGGCAGGAGAAGCAAGCGGCGCTGGACCGGATGGCCGCGCACGGCGTGCAGGCCGTGCTGGCGGCTACGGTGGCCAAGGGTATGAATGATCACGAGATCGGAGCCATCGTGCAGGCAGCGCTGGCACATCCCGCAGTGCGGGGTGTGGTGTTCCAGCCGATGTTCCTGGAGGGCCGCCATGTCCTGGCGGACCCACTCGACCGCCTCACCGTTCCCGACGTCCTGCACGCCATTGAGATGCAAACCGATGGGCTATTCACCATGGGAGACTTTACGCCCGTGCCGTGCTGTCACCCGACCTGCATGGCCACCGGCTATGCCTATGTGGAAGATGGCCGCGTGACCCCGCTGGCCCGGCTCGTCGACGTGAATGCGTACATTGACTACTATGCCAACCGCGCACTGCCCGATGTCGATCTAGGCGTGCGGCGAGCCCTGGAGGGACTGCTGTCGGCCAGCAGCGTGGGAGGGTCACAGCGGCAGATCCTCAACTTCTGCGCCGCCTGCGGGCTGCAGCTGCCGGAAGATCTCGCGACCATCCATGACCGGATCTTCATGATTAACGTCACGGGGTTCATGGACGTTCACACGTTTGAGGTGCGGCGGGTAATGAAGTGCTGCATTCATGAACTGCTGCCCGACGGCCGCCTCGTCCCATTTTGTGCCTACAACACGATCGGGTATCGCGAACAGGTGCTGCATGCCCTCACTCGCCCCTGATCAGGTCAAATCGTGCTGTGCCACGTTCTACCAAGAACCCCTCCTACGGGCGCTGGTCGGCGGTGTGCTCCACCCTGGCGGATTGCGAACGACTGCGGACCTGGCCCGCCGCATGAACCTTCGCACCAATGAGACGCTCCTAGATGTGGCCTGCGGCCCCGGCCAGTCAGCGCGCTATCTGGCCGAGACGGTGGGGTGCCGGGTGATGGCGATCGACTATGGCGTACAATCCGTCACCGCAGCACGGGAGATCGGCGGCGGACGGGTACACTTCGTCGCCGGTGACGCCGAGCGACTTCCATTTGTTGATTGCCGGTTTGATGCGGTTGTGGTCGAGTGTTCCCTGTGCCTATTTCCGGACAAGCCGGCTGCTGTGGGGGAAATGCATCGGATACTCAAACCCGGGGGGAGCGTTGGCATCGCTGACATCGCACTGGAGCGGCCCTTGCCCTCTGAGGTGCATGGACTGACCGCCTGGACGGCCTGTTTGGCCGGAGCCTGCACTACAGCCGAGTACTGTCGACTGCTGAAGGTGGCTGGGTTCTCCGACGTGAGCGTCGAGGACGCGAGCTGGGCGCTTGAGGCCTTGGTGTACAAGCTGAGCCGCTGGTTGTTCCTCCTGGATGTGGCATCCGGTTTGCGTAAGACGCTAGTGCTGCCGGTTTCACCGAATCAGGCCCGGGACTGGCTGGGCGAAGCCCGGCGCTGGATTGCCGACGGATCCGCCAAGTATCTCCTGCTCACCGGTCGCCGCCCGTACTGAACCGTCCGCCGTAGAGAACCACACCGAGCACCGCGTGTCAGCACCCTCGCCAATAGCGCCTGCAGCCCAGGCTAACCCCGATGTACACTTCCTCGCTCGTGCGATGAGCCACCGGTGGCCATGCGAGAGACTGGGGCGGAGTCCCGGCGGGCACGACATGGGGAGAATCCTGTCTTGCAGGAGATTGCGTCCATGCCTCTTCGGTCCGATTCCAACGCGCCCAGAGCCCTTGATGCGCGCAACCCCACCTTGCGTGCGCTCGTAGCTGCGCTGGGGGCCGTTTGGGCTGCCGCAATCGCGTGGGAAGTTGGCCGGCATACGGTCCTGGTTCCGGTCCTGTCGCCCGGGGTCCATTTCGGCTGGGCGCAGATCACGATGGGAGTGATCGTGCTGGGCACAATTGGATCCGCTTTGACTGTGGTTTTCGGCCTCCTTGTCCTGGCACGGGAGGAGGATCTGATCGCCACAACTCAGCATCTTCAGCAGACCCTTGGCAATCTCCGTGAGACCAACGTGGCAACCCTCACGGCGCTCGCAGACGCCGTCGAAGCCCGGGATCCTTACACGCGCCAGCATGCCATGGGAGCGGCCGAGCTCGCTACCCGGGTCGCTCGACACATGGGCCTGCCTGAAGACCAGGTAGAGACCGTACGACTGGCTGCGATCCTGCACGACGTTGGGAAGATCGCCGTCCCCGACCGCATCCTGCACAAGGAGGGCCCGCTTACGCCCGAAGAACGAAAACTGGTCCAGAGCCACCCGGAGGTGGGTGCGCACCTGATTGCCGGCATCCCATTCTTGCGAGACGTTGCGACCGTCATCCGTCATCATCACGAACGTCACGACGGCACGGGATATCCCTCGCGCCTTCCAGGTGAGGCGATTCCCTTGGGCGCACGCATTGTGGCGCTCGTTGACGCCTATAGCGCCATGACGACCGATCGGCCCTACCGGCGCGCGATGAGCCACGCGGATGCTGTGACGGAGATCCAGCACCATGCCGGAACGCAATTCTCTCCAACTGTGGCTGCGGCGTTTGTGGCGGAGTTCCCTATTGCGGGACCCGACGAAGGACAGGAACGGTGGAAGGAGCAGTCTTATCCCCGAAGCCGGATGGCCTCCACAGGTCAGAGCCATCTACCGTCGCTAGAGAGCTAAAGTGCCGCGATAATCTTGGTCGCGACTTCACGAAGGTCCCGGCCCACGATGTCGGGCTGCGCGTGGAGCGGGTCAAGCACCATGCCTGGGCGAGCTACAAAGGCCGCCCTGCAGCCCGCGCTAATCGCACCAGCAACATCCCAGGCATGCGCCGCCACGAGCCGCACCTCGCTGATCGGCACGCCAAAGCGATCTGCGGCCATGTGGTAAGGTTCGGCCGCAGGCTTCAGGCGCTTCACCTCGTCCGCGGAGAGCACGTACTCGAAGAGGTCGATCAAGCCCGCATTCTGCATCTGCGCCTCTGCGACTTGCTTGTTGGAGTTCGTGAGGGTTCCGAGCCGGAGCCCCGCCGCTTTCAAACGTTCGAGGCTCTCCCGTACCTCAGGGTAGGGCGGAAGCGTGCGAATCGTGCCAAGGATTTGTTTGCGGTCGTCATCGACGAGCTTCCTCCCGGCCCGTTCAGCAACCATGTCAAGCGCGCCGCGCCCGATCGTCCCGAAGTCGACGTATCTGTCCAGCACGGTGGTGACGAGGAAATTCTGCACGAACTGTTGGAACCACTGCCTCCGGACGTTGGCATCGCCGAAGACACGCGCAAAGTGAGGGTCGAGCGCCTGCAGATCGAGCATCGTCTCGTTCACGTCGAACA
>JBIOWP010000081.1:0-6142 GCA_044868695.1 bacterium | reverse complement strand
GGAGTACATCCGCAGCGAGGCCAGCGGGCTGCAGAACGTCACCCTCGCCCTCAACACCCTGGACATGCGCGGGCGCGGACTGGGCGGGATGTACCTGTCGGTGACCGGGACATCCGCCGAGAGCGGGGACAGCGGCCAGATCGGCCGCGGCAACAAAGTCAACGGCGTGATCGCCCTCAACCGCCCCATGGGGACCGAGGCGGCGGCTGGCAAGAATCCGGTGTCCCACGTGGGCAAGATCTACACGATCATGACGCACCAGGTGGCCGACCGCATTTATCGCGAGGTTCCGGGCATCCGCGAGGTCTACGTGTGGATGCTCAGCCAGATCGGCTCGGCGATTGACCAGCCCAAGGTCGCCGCGGCCCAGATCATTCTGGCCCCGCACGCGCGCCAGGAGTCTGCCAGGCGCAAGGTCCGCGACGTCCTGGAGCGTGAACTCGCCGACATTACCGCGCTGTGCCGCGACCTCGCCGAAGGAAAATATCCCGTCGTGTAGCGCCCTGATTCCGGCCACCAGATTCTCTCGACGGGGTCTCCTGATCCTCGCCGGCGTCCTTCTGGCGTCGCTGTTCGCGGGGGCATGTGAGGTCCGGCGGTCCCCCGCACCGCAGAGCACGCGCCAGCTGCAGGTCGCCGAGGTCCGGCGCCTCGTGGACCATCCCGCATCATCGCCTGCGGCATGGTCACCCGACGGGCGGGCCCTCGCGTACGCGCGCGCCGGCCGGCTGCGGATCTTCACGCTGGGCCGCGGAGAGCGCGAGATTGCCCCTGCCGCGGCCGTTGCCAGCGTGTCCTGGTCCACGCCGCTGAATCTCCTGGCGGTGGTCGATCGCGGCGCTGTATGGACGCTACGCTCAGACGGCAGCGAGCGCAGGCAGCTCGCGCTGCCCGCTCCCGCAGTGGCGGCGGTGTGGGCTCCAGGCAGCGACCGGCTGGGTGTCGTGCTCCGTCAGACGCTGAGCGGCCGGGCACGGTACGAGCTGTGGCTGGCGAACCGGGACGGCGGTTTCAGGAGAATGGTTGTGCGTGCCCCGGAGCGCACGTCGATCCGCGACCTCCACTGGTTTCCCGACAACCTCTATCTGCTCTACGGTCTCGGAGACGCCGGTGCTCCGGAGATGACCGAGGTGTGGCGCGTCCGCGTCAGTTATCCTGACCGCCGCACCATCCCGGTGCCGCCCGGCTCAATCGCGGTGCGCCTGGCGCCGTCGGGCGGGTCCGTGGCGTTCGTCGAAGGCGAGCGCGCGCGGGGGCGCCCGGGAGGGGTCATCGTCTCCCGCCTTGACGGCAGTGGAAGCCGTTCCATCACCCAGCGCGGCGGGCGATACCGGGGGTTGACCTGGTCTCCGCAGAGCGACAAGCTGGCCTACGCCGAGGTCGTCGACGAGGGGCACGCGGTGTTGTGGATTGCTGATGCCGATGGCTCCGGCACGCTGCGCCTCTATTCCTACGCGCTGGAATACCCCGATCCCGCGATCGACCTGACGACGGCGTGGGCGCCGGATGGACAGGCGCTGGTCTTCGGCACACATACCGGTCCCTTCATCGGGCCCGTGTGGCTCGCGACCCTCACGCGGCGCTGAGGAGGGAATATTGACACCCACCGGGGGCATTCCAATAATTAGGGAATGATCGTAGGAGCGAGGGACGCATATGCCGTTGTATGAGTATCAGTGCTCGCGCTGTGGCCACAAGTTTGACGTGTACCATCAGATCGGCGGCGGATCCGGTCCCTGCCCGGTATGCGGCGGGCCCGCGCGCCGTATCTTCACCTCTGTCGGCTTGATCTTCAAGGGCGCCGGCTTCCACTCCACAGACTACCGGAAGCCGTTGACGCCGGCGACCGGCGCCGAGGGGAAGGCCGACGGCAAAACTGACGGTAAAACTGCGGCCGCCCCGTCGAGTTCAGAGTCACCTTCTCCCCCCTCCAAGACACCGCACAAGCCGACGCCGTAGTGCGCCGGTGCGACATCGAACGGTCCGCCGGGCCGGCTGGATCGGGACATCGATCGTGCTCCTGCTGCTCGTGGGGTCTGCTCCGGGCGCTGTCGCGGTCCGTCTTGAGACACAAGCCGGCTGGTCCGGCTGGGTACCTCTCGGCGTCTGGATCCCCCTGAAGGTGAATCTCGCGTCCACCGAGCCACTAGACGCCGACATTATCGTCGATGCTCCGCTACCGGGACACGACGGCGTCATGTCGTTCCGGCAGCCGGTGCGTGTCGGGTCGGAATCCACGCGCATCACCATGGACATCCTGCTCCCCGATGGGCGGCGGCCGGCGACAGTGCGTCTGGTCACGGCGGGCCGTGAGCTCGCCCGGTCCGAGATCCGGGTGGCGCCGGGCCGCGTCGTCGACGGAGTTGTCATGGCGCTGACGCGGGATGCGGCCGGGCTGGAGTTTCTCGCGGAGTCCACCCGGAAGCTCCGACCAGCGTACATCACCGAGCCCGACCTCCCCACGCGGTGGCAGGGGTACGGTGGGATCGTGTTGCTGGCCATTCGCGATCTCGATCCCGGGGCGATCTCGCCCGCACAACGTGAGGCGATCGAGCAGTGGGTCCTGCAGGGAGGCCGGATGGTGGTCACCGGCGGCGAGCGTCTGGCCTCGCTGCGATCGCCGTGGCTCCTGCGCATGCTGCCGGCCGTCCCGGGGGCCGTGAAGCAGACGCAGGATCTCTCCTCGCCGCGTGGGATACGCGGCCCCGTCCTCGCGGCGTCGCTGGCGCTGAAGCCCGGCGCGTCGTCGCGTGGACCACTGATGGCCCAGTGGCGGTGGGGCGCGGGGGTCGTGACGGTCTGGGGATTCGACGCGTTTGCGCCCGAGATCCGGTCCCTACCGGGACGTGCCGCGGCATGGCGGGAGGCGCTGGATGCGCCTGTGCGGCCCGCGGTGGCCACCCAGGACCTTGCCGCCGCCCTCCCGGTGAGCCGCCCTCTCCCTGGTGAACTGCAGGCCGGACTGGCGGGGTTGTCGCTGGTCTATGTGATCGCCGCGCGTGCGGCGCTGGTCCGGGCCGGCCGGGTGAGATCCGGGTGGCTGGCGGTTCCTGCAGTCGCGGCCGTGTTTGCGCTCGCCTTGTACGGATTTGCCCTGTCCTCGCGCCGGATCGGGACCTCCGTTGTCCAGGCGGCCGTCGTTGAAGTCATTCCGGGGACCGGACGTGCCCGCGTGAGCAGCTTCGTCTCGCTGATCAGCCCGTACGGCGGAGCGTTCGCTCTTGACGCACCGCACGATGCTGCCGTGCGGCCGGTCGGACCCGCGTCCCTCATTTTTGAGGGCCCGAGCGCGATCAGGGGGAATGCGCCCGCGTCAGGGCTCAAGGTCGAGGCGCAGCAACTGGTCGCGCTCGCCGTCGACGGAGCGGTGGAAGCTGGCCCAGCGGGCCTGCGGCTCGGCATCTCGAACCGGACCGGATCTGAGATCTTGGACGCGCTGGTGTTCCGCAACGGACAGGTGTTCCGGCTTCCGCGGATCGGCCCGCAGTTCTCCGCTCAATTGGATCCGGCCGGATGGGTGGAGGCGGCACGCCGGCTTGCTCCACCGCCGGGGACAGAAGACCGGTTCATCGATGAAGTGCTGGTCCGCCTGCGGGGACGCACATCCCCGGACGCCGGCGCCTGGCTGGTCGGCCGTATCACCGATGACCGTCTCATCATGCGCGGCCAGCCCATGCAGGTGGAATCGTACCAGATTCTCGTGCTGCCGCTGCCATTGATCAAGGAACGGCCGTGAACCCGGTCCTGCGCGCTGATCTTCGCTACCGGATGGGCAGCCCCAAGGCCGTGACGCTGCACACGATCTATCTTGGCCTGGTGGCGGTCTTGACGTTTCTCTCGCTGCCCCCGGAGCTGGGCCGGCTGGATGACCTCAGGGGAGAAGGGCTGCTGCTGGCGTTGCTCGTCGTCAGCACGGTGTTGACCATGTACTTTGCCTCGGCATGCGCGTGCGGCGAGATTGCCGTGGAAGGTGAGAAGTCGGTGGCGGATCTGGCGGCGTCGCCGTTTCCCGCCGGCACGGTGGCGACAGGCAAGGTCCTGGCGGGATCCGCCTTCGCGGTCCTGCAGTTCGCGCTGGCCGTCCCGTTCCTGGCAGTGGTGGCCGGGATGCGGGGAGAGCCCTTGGCGGTCGTCCTGCGCGCGGGCGTGATCGCCATTCCGGCCGCCACCGCCACCGGCGCCGCCGGCACGCTGTACAGCGCGGTGCTCGATTCGGATTTCGCCCGCAGCTTCGCGCACTGGATCACGCTGCTGGCGATGATCGTGGGCGCGAATGTGCTGCCCGCTCCGTGGGACGTGCTCAGCCCGGTCCGCGCTCTGGCCGTCGTCTCGGGGGGAAGCCCGCGGCCGGCCGCCTGGGTGGCCGCCGCCGTGTATGTGGGGATCGCGGCCGCCTGCGCGGCACTGATCCGCCGTCGGATCACGCGGATCCGCACGGAGGCCGCGGCGAGCTGAGGCCTCTCGTCTCGGTGTTATGATGTACTCATGGGTTTCGACGTGGACCCCACGCTGCCGCGGGTCCTGCGCCGGGCCGCACGC
This sequence comes from bacterium, assembly GCA_044868695.1. Classification (GTDB taxonomy): domain Bacteria; phylum Sysuimicrobiota; class Sysuimicrobiia; order Sysuimicrobiales; family Kaftiobacteriaceae; genus JBIOWP01. The sequence goes on along the minus strand of JBIOWP010000081.1, from coordinate 1,603 downwards.
CGGCTGACGGCGGCGCGCGCGCTGACCGCAGCCGCTGCCGGCGCCATATGGGTCCTGGCTGCGCTCACGGCTGTGACCGTCGCGGGGGCCGTCGTGCCTGTCTCCACCGTATCGTTGTGGCCCGCGCTGGCCGGCGCCGGGGTGGCCGCGGTCGCGGCCGCCGTCATCGTTGCCGTGGGGCACCGCACCGATCTTCTCCTTGCCGCGCAGGTTCTCGACCGCTCTCTTCATCTCGATGAACGCGCCAGCACTGCCTGCGAACTGCTGCTGGGGCAGGGAATCCCCAGGCCGCTTGGCCGCCGGGTGCTCGCCGATGCCGCCGCCCGACTGAGCGAGGTGGAGGTGCGTGAGGCCATTCCTCTGCGGATTCCGCGCCGGTCCCGGTGGATTCCCGTGCTGGCCGCGGTGCTGATGGTCTGGCCGGCAATCGCGGGCGGCCTGGTGCTGCCGGGAACGCCGGCGTCCCGCGTCCGGGAGGGCATCCACCGCGAGGGCGCGCGTATCGAAGAGTTCGCACAACGGCTGCAAGCGCGGGCCAGGGCCGAGCGGCTGCCGCTGACCCGCCGGACGGCTCCGCAGATGCGCGATCTCGGCGTGCGGCTGCAGCAAGAACGCATCGACCGCGCCTCAGCGCTGACGCGCCTCGGCGAGCTCTCCCACCAGATCGACGCCGCGCGGCGGGAGGTCGACCAACGGCTGGAGGAGGCGGGCCGCCCGCAGCCGCCGCTCACCCTGCCCTCGGAGTTGTTGCGGCGCCAGGTCCTCCAGCGGCAGATCAGGCAGCTGCAGGAGCTGACGTCCCGCCTTCGCGAGGATCACAGCACGGTGTCGAAGGAGATGCTGGACCGGCTGGGGGCCATCACACGGGACAGCGATGGATCGCAGCCGGCTCAGTTCCGCCAGCAGTTGCAGCAGGCGCAGCGGCAGTTGGAGTCCGGCAACGTGGCGGGAGCCGGCGAGTCGCTCAACGAGGCCCTGCGGACGCTTGAAGGGCTGGAGCGGCTGCTCGCCGACCGCGAGGGGCTGGAGTCGGCGCGCCAGCAGCTCGAACGGTCGCGTTCGGCGATCTCGTCGGGCGCGGCCGGCGCGCAGACGGACGAGCAGACCGCATCATCCGGCGCCCCGCCGCCGCAATCCGTCGGCCCAGGCGACCGCCCGGTGGAGGCCCAGTCCGGCGCAGGTGCATCCGCACCGCCCGAAGGACCGCGGGAGGGAGTCACACCCGGTGCCGGCCGCGGTGCCGACAGCGGCCCGTCGAGCCCGCGGCTGGAAGTGAACCGCACCCCTCAGCGGGTGCGCGGCGCCCAGGGGGAGGGCGAGGTCAGCGCGTCGGAGGTCGTCGGCGCCGGCCGCAGGGGCACCGTGCGAACACGACCCTTCCAGGTGTCTCCCGCGGTCGCGGCGCGCGTGGACCGGGCGCTCGAGCGCGCGCGTGTTCCCGCCCAGTACCGGTTGATCGTCCTGCGCTACTTTGAACGGCTGGCGCAGATGAAATGACGGGAACGCGGGAACGCGTCAGCAGTCAGGGGGGTCCGATGACGCCGGAAGAGTTCGCGGCAACGTTTGATCGCATCCGCCAGGAAGTCCGCCAGGTCATCGTCGG
>JBIOWP010000080.1:0-3557 GCA_044868695.1 bacterium | reverse complement strand
GAGAACAGGCGGCGTCCCTTATCCGGGAGGAATGAGCCTGCACCAAAGCAGGCATCTCGACACTTGAAGGAGGTCGATCACGATGAATATTCGACGTGTGCTGGTGGCCGGCATCGTCGCCAGCCTGGTCATGGGAATGATTGAGATGGTCTTTGAGGCAGTCGCAGGAGACGGATTCTGGTCACCCGCCGTCTACATCGGGGCCACTGTGCTCCGGGGGCTGCAGTCTGTCCAGATTCCGGTGGCGTTCAACTTCTGGGGCGTGGTCTTGGGTCTGATGGGTCACATGATGAATTCCGTGATCTTCGGCCTGATCTTCGCCACGTTGCTCGCACGCGGCGCAAAATCACGAGGAACGCTGGTGGTCTCGGGCGCCATCTACTCCCTGGTCATCTTCTTCGTGATGTGGTACGTGGTGGCTCCTGTCGTTGATGCCGTCATCTTGAACCTCAACGCAACGGTCTTTGCCATCGCCCACATCATGTGGGGAGCCGCCTTGGGACTCCTCGTGCCGCGTGTCGCCGAAGCCGCGCTGCGGACAAGCACGACGTAGGCTGGCTGCTCGAATGACGACAGAGACGAACGAGAGAGGAGCTTGCACGTGAACACACCGGTACACATCACTGAGCAAACCTTTGAGCGCGAAGTCTTGAATGCGGAGCTGCCCGTCCTGGCCGATTTCTGGGCCGCCTGGTGCGCGCCGTGCCGGATGATCGCTCCAATCGTCGAGGAACTGGCCCGCGATTACGAGGGCCGGCTGAAGGTGGCGAAGATCGACGTGGACGAGAATCCAGAGCTGGCAAACCGCTACGCGGTTCAGAGCATTCCGACGCTAGCCGTCTTCAAGGAAGGGCAAGTAGTGAGCCGGATCGTCGGATTCGCCCCAAAGGCCGAACTGACGCGGCATATCGAGACCGCGCTTAAGGCGCGCGGTCCACGCGTCGCGGCAGGGCACCAGTAACAGGCTCGACGCCGGAGGGATGGGACGGTCCGGTACCCATCCTTCCGGCCTTTTTCAATGCCGCCCTCCGGACTGGCCTTGGACCCGCGGTACCAGTACCTTCAGCGCTGGCGCCAGTACCCGTGTCTGTAGCCGGTGCTGGGTTCTCCCCCTAGGATGGAGCCACTGAATAGATGAGGAGCGTACCTACCGATGATTTCTAGCGAGCGAGATATCGTCATCCTGGGCGGCGGGCCCACCGGGCTCACGGCCGCCATCTATGCTGCCCGGGCCAACCTGAAGCCGCTCGTAATCGAGGGGAGCCAGGCCGGCGGACAGCTCATGCTCACGACGATGGTGGAAAATTATCCCGGCTTCCCGGAGGGGATTCTGGGCCCCCAACTTATGCAGGCGATGCGGGCACAGGCCGAGCGCGCGGGAGCAGAGTTGGTCTCCGAAGACGCGGTCGGAGTCGACTTCTCACGCCGGCCATTCGTGGTGCGCACGCAGAGCGGTCAGGAGGTGACCGCCCGCGCCGTCATCGTCGCCACCGGCGCCTCGGCGAAGATGCTCGGCCTGCCGTCGGAAGAACGGTTCCTCGGACGGGGTGTCTCCACGTGCGCCACCTGCGATGGATTCTTCTTCCGCGGCCGGGACGTCATGGTGATCGGCGGCGGCGACACGGCTCTAGAAGAGGTGCTGTACCTCGCCAATCTTGCCCGTTCCGTAACGGTCGTGCACCGGCGCAACGAGCTGCGGGCCAGCAAGGTGCTGCAGGACCGGGCCTTCCAGCACCCCAAAGTGCGCTTCATCTGGAACAGCGAGGTGGTCGACATCATCGGAGACGATAAGGTGACCGGTGTACGTTTGCGCAACCGCTTGACCGGAGAGACCACGGAGCACCGCACGGATGGCGTGTTCATCGCTATCGGCCATAAGCCCAGCGCCGACATCTTCCGTGGGCAGCTGGAGATGAATGAGGACGGCTACCTCATCGTGCATGGGCGCCGGATGTCGAGCGTGGAAGGGGTATTCGTGGCCGGCGATGTCCATGACCATGTGTATCGCCAGGCGGTGACTGCCGCAGGGTTCGGTGCAATGGCGGCCATCGACGCTGCGCGCTGGCTACAGGCGGTCGGCGACGAACCGCGGGAAACGGAGACGATGAGGACACTGTCGCCGGCCGCAGCCTGACAGCGTCATCCCGGCATAACTGCCCAGGGTCCTTCGTTCACCCTGTCGAAGGATCGACATGGGGGACGAGATGATGGCCGATGCGACGTCGGTCGCTATTGTGCAGGCCAGCCGCCTGATCCGGGATGGTACCGCTGACTTGCTGGCGCGCCAGCCAGGCATCCGCGTGGTGGGCTCCTTTGGCGGCGCACGCGAAGTCATGCAGCAGCCTCCCGCCGGACAGCATGTGCTCTTATATGATCTCTCAACGGCGCATCAGGATGGACCCGCCGTCATGATGGAGCTCCACCAGCGCGTTCCCCATGCCAAGATCCTGATGTTCAACGTGGTGGACGACGATCAGGCTATCATCGAGTGCGTCCGTGTGGGCGCCTCTGGGTGTATCCTGCAGGATGCATCACTGGAGGATCTGCTCACAGCGATCCGGTCCGTGGCGCTGGGGACGCCTCATAGCTCGCCCCGGGTGATTACGTCGCTGTTCGCCTACGTGGCCAGCCTGCAGGCCGGAGAAGAGCGCCCCCGCCCATTCCCGCTGACGAAACGCGAAGAGCAGATCCTCGAGTTGCTAGCCGAGGGGCTCAGCAACAAAGAAATCGCCCAGCGATTGTACCTGCAGCCCCAGACGGTGAAGAACTATGTGCACCTTATCCTCCAGAAGCTCGACCTCCGAAGCCGGCTCGACGTGATCAAGCTGCTGCGTTCTGGAAAGCGTCAGTAGGCTGGATCCTCTTAACCAAAGTGGCGGTTCCTCACATCTGCCTTCAGTACCGTCGGCCATCGATCCCGTCATCCTGAACTTGACTGCGACGGGCCTCGCAATCGCGCTTATGAGCGCCGCCCTCGGGCGCTCCTCGAACACCTTTTCTTGGGGATTTTCCGTACCATCCCTCAGGTGATCCCCCGAGAGACCGTGCGAGGACTGGTGGGTAGAAATACTTCAAGGGGACACCTTATCGACTGGATTATTCCGGTCAGGTGAACTTCCGATGGCAACGCAGGAAACGGTCATTCGTCGCAGGCTAGAGTTCGATGTCCTGTTGGATGCGTGGCCGGATGGTGCGCAGGGGAAGGCGCTGGACTCGCTGATCGCAGGGGGCGACGTCGCCCCGGTCCACCTCCCTTATGGATTCGTAGGGCTCACTATCGCCTCGGCGCACACGCTCCTGTACGTGGAAGCGGGGAGGCTTCATGTCAAGCAAATACTCTAGCCGCCCGACAGGCGCGAGCGCCAGTCCCAGGGTGCCAGTCCCGCTCGGATCGGCGCCAGGACTCCCGGCTCTGGCCCATGATGCGCGCGGTTACCGAGCCCATGTCCAATCGACACGGGAGGCGCCTCGTGGATAAGCTGCGGGTGATGCTGGCTAATATGCCGCCGATCCTCAAACCGATCCTAAGGGATCTGTTGAAACGACAACCGATCATG
>JBIOWP010000079.1:0-6077 GCA_044868695.1 bacterium | reverse complement strand
CTCCGAATCGGTCCGCAGATCGCAGATCATGTCCCAGTGCAGCCCCGACGTGTTCTTTGATCCGGTCTCGGGATAACCAATCCCCAGGGCCATGTGCATCGTCCCGCCGATCTTTTCATCGAACAAGATGTTGCGGGTGAACCGCTGGATCTGGTAGTTGGTCCCGAAAGCCAGCTCGCCCAGGTATCGAGCCCCGGCATCCGTATCCAGCATGGCGAGCAGAAAGTCTTCCCCTTTCGTCGCCCGCGCCTGGGCGACTTTCCCCCGCTCGAAGGTCAACTCTATCCCGTCCACCTCGCGGCCCTGAAATATGGCGGGGAATGAGAACCGGACGCGGCCACCGGCAGAATCCTCGACCGGGCCGGTGAACACTTCGCCGTCCGGGAAGTTTTTCTCCCCGGCCGCGTTGATCCAGGTCCGGCCGGCGACCGAGATTTCCAGATCGACCTGCGGTCCGTGGAAGGACAGCGTCTTGCACCGGTCCAGGAACGCGGCGATGCGGTCCTGCTCGCCTCGCACCCGCTCCCAGGCGGCCACGGGATCGCGCTCGTGCAGCATGCCCGCGTTGAACACAAAATCCTCGTAGTCAGCCAGCGACATGTCGGCGTCCTGCGCTTCGGCATGGGTCGGGTACTGCGTGCCGCACCAGCGCAAGTCATCCTTCGCGGCTCGCTCGAGGAATCGGTGCTGGAGAGCGCTGAGCGCCTCGCGCCGGGCCGCAAGACGCCGGGGTTCCACCCCCGTCAGGTCGCGCGTGTTCCACTTGCCGCCGATGCCCAGGGTCGCGTCCACCTGCTCGATCTCCAAACGGTCCAGCTCGGACACGAACCGGAGCTGTTCGTCGGACGCCTGCCGGTAAAATACTTCTTCCACCCCCTCGAGCGACACGCGCACATACGGGTTGGCGCCGGCGGCCAGCCCTTCCGCGTAGGCGGCCCGGATCAGCGGGGTGGCCAGCGCGGGCCCGGCGATGCGAAAGAGGTCGTTGCGCCTCACTTTGAGGGAATAGTGCACCAGAACTTTGGCCAGCTTTTCAATCCGCGGGTCGGTCATGGCTCGTACAGTTCTCTGGAATTTCTATGGTATCCTGGTGTGGGCATCATTGCCAGGAGGCACTCATGGGCGGGTGGATTTTTCTCGGCATCATCGCCGCGTTGATCCTGTTCGTGATCGCTGCGTACAACCGGTTCGTCACGCTGCGCAACCGCATCGAGAACGCATGGGCGCAAATCGACGTGCAACTGCGCCGCCGGTACGACCTGATCCCCAATTTGATCGAGACGGTCCGCGGGTATGCGACGCATGAGCGGGAAGTCTTCGAAAAGGTGACCGAGGCGCGGGCGAAGGCCATCGCCGCCGGCTCGGTGGCGCAGCAGGCTCAGGCCGAAAACATGCTCACCCAAGCGCTCCGGTCGCTGTTTGCGGTCGCGGAAGCGTACCCGCAGCTGCGGGCGAACGAGAACTTCGTGAAGCTGCAGGAGGAGCTGTCGCAGACCGAGAGCAAGATTGCGTTCTCCCGCCAGTTCTACAACGACACCGTGCTGCAGTACGACAACGCGCGCGAGTCCTTCCCCACCAACATCATCGCCACACGGGCCGGGTTTGGGCCAAAGGAATACTTCGAGGCGGAACCCGCGTCGCGCGAGCCCGTGAAGGTCAAGTTCTAGTCGGCCTACCCGTAGGCGGTGCGCAAGATTCCATACTCCCAGCGCTTTCGCTCACTTACGTACTCGGGCCGAGGACCGGCCACTTTCGATCGCTCGGGGATGACCCGCCCTTCCTTGTTCCACGCGACTTCCACCAACATGGCCTCCCTGCTGGAGACGTATGGCCAGCACGTGTTGACGATGATGGGCGGTTCTCCCGCGTCGACCCCAAGTGCGCGGGCGACGTAGTACGCGGCGTTACGCCCCTGCAACGACGCCGTGGAGGCCGACTTCGCGTACGGGACCCTCGCCACGTCGCCGAAGGCATAGATGTTCGCGTGCCTCCGGGTCTTGAACGTCGTCGGGTCCACGTCGATGAACGGGTAGTCCAGGCCGGATTCCTCAAGGAATAAGGGCGCCTTCTGCGGCGGGATGATCGACGCCAGGTCGTAGCGCTGCTTTTCCCCCTTGTCGGACACGAGGTTCTTGCCGCGCACATCGAGCTCGACCACCTTGAAGGCGGGCTTGTACGTAATCTTCCGGTCCGCCATGGACGTCCTCCAGAGGTCGGCCATGGACGCCGGCTGCGGCCGATCGCTGGCATCGAGGACGACGACCTCGGCCGTGACGCCCCGCTTCTTCCAGAACTCGTCCACGAGGCAGGCGATTTCGTACGGTCCCGGCGGGCACTTGTAGGGCGGCGGCGGCACGCTGATTACAAACGCTCCACCCCCGAAACCCTCCACCGCGCGCTTTAGGTTCACCGTGCCAGGCCAGGTCCACGCATGGTAGTTCTGCCCCGGGTTCTCCAGAAGGCCCATGATGTCGTACTCGGAGGGCACCATCCCGGTGGCGAGCACCAGCACGCTGTACTCCACGAATCCTTCGGGAGTCATCACGCGGCTTTCGGTCGGACGGATGCCTGTGGCGGAGGCCCGGATGACCTTCGCCCCTGCCCGGGCGAGCCCGTCAAACCTGACGGTCACCTTCGTCATATCTTCTATCCCCACGACGTGATCCACGTGAGACGGTCCCGAGACATAGGTAGGGTTCCGCTCGATCACCACCACCTCGATCTCCGGGGCCAGCGTGCGAAGGGTGCGGGCGCACATCGCCCCGCTGATGCCCCCGCCGACAATCACGGCCCGCCTGTTCGGCCGGGGGAGGAGGGGACTCTCGGCGGGCGACGCGGCTATCGCCCTCAAGAGCCCGTTGTAGGACGATCCGAACCCTCCCGAGATACCGGCCACCGCGGCTCCGCCGAGAACCTTCAAGGCCTGCCTACGCGTCAGGGCCATGCGATGGTTCCTCCTCCTACGTGCAGCTGGTGATGTAGTTCACGACCTCTGGTGTGGCGATGACCTGGTACAAAAATTCCAGGGGCGTTCCGTCCGCCTCGGCCAGCAGATACCGGTCATCATAGTCATTGAGGGAGAGTTCCAGGCTCTTTCCCACCGATTCGGACCGCACGCACGAACCGGGCGTGCACCGGCTGGCCAGGGACGCCCTGCCGTCTCGAATGGCGAGGAAGTCACGGGTCTTAACCAGGGCGACGGCGCCGCGGCCGGACTGGATTGCCACCTTGATGATGGTCCCGGGCACCAGCTGGTACACGGGCATCTGATGCAGCCCGCTTCGCACCTGGACTGATCCCTGGTTGCGAACTAGCCTGCTGCCGTTGCGCAGCCGCGCCATCGCCTGAAGGATCGTGCCCGGCTCGTAGCGCACCGTCGTCTCGCCGGCGATCAGCGGCCGAACCCTCACGTAGAAGTCGACGCCGTCGTCGCTGGCCAGAGGATAGGCGAGCTCTTTGATGTTGGTGAATACCTTGGCCGTTCGGGGAGTCCGGCCGGACTGAAAGACTTGGAGGAGGTCCGGCTCGCCGGTATGCTCAAAGATCGTGACTTCAACGACACCTGCGGACCTGACGGTTAGCACAGTCCGTTCTCCGGCGGCAATGACCCGCTTGTGGACGATGTCGCCCGCGCTCGAGGATGCCCCCGCGGAGGGACTCGAAACAACCATCTGGGCCACAAGAAGGCCGCTCAAGACAAGTGCACTAGGCAAGCGCAGACGGAGGACCACAGGGAGGCGAGCTCCTCCTTCCCTGGGCTAGTTCTTTCGGCTGACGCCCACAGAACCCTGCGGCTCACCGTACTCAGGAGGTTCGCACGGAATCCGGCGTTACGGGCATAGGCGGAGCATCCTTCTCAGGATCCGTGTCCCTCCGTCGGCCTACCCACACGGATCCTGGAATCGAACCAAACATGAAGAGCAGATAGGCCCCCTGCCAAGATTCGACCATCCACTGCATTGCCGTAAGGTTGAACGTGAGATACCACCATAGACCATAGATAGCGGGGATGGCCAGGACGACGCGGCGCCACGATTCCCCCAGGATTCCGGCGTGTGCGATGGGGAGGAGCACCGTGCCCAAGGCCACTTTCGCGACGAGCAGCCCCACCCCGTACTGGTCGTTAGGCACAGGGATGGGAACGTTGAGGACAAACACCCAGATGAGAGTTGACGCGGCAAGGAAACCGATGCTATTTCGACTTACGGCTTGCTTAATCGACCCACTATGCCATGCAAGGATGACAAGCCCGAATATCAACCCCACAAGGTATTCTGAGAGACCGGAAGGACTGGGAGGTCCGGGACGGTTGAACGGCAGGACCATGCTGCTCAGACGCGCCCCGGCAACGAAAACAAGAAGCCGGAAGAAGGTGATCGCCAAGTGTCTCATGCTCCAAACATACCGCTGCCGCCGCTCTTGGGCATGAGGCGACAGTCCTGAACACGCCGACCGCATGTCCTGGTTCTCCGGGACGCGACATGGAGGGCTGCCGCGCGTCTCGACCATAGACGAGGGGCGCCGCCCAGTGTACGCTGCCCATGATACGCCGTGACTCCGCTGGCGCTCGTCCTCATCCTCCTGGCCGCCGGCATTCACGCGTCCTGGAACTTCCTCGTCAAACGCATCGAAGCCGGCGCGGCCGCGATGTGGATGTACGGCACGCTATCCGCGATCTGTTATGCGCCCGTCGCGCTCGGCCTGATTGCGCTGCGCCGCCCCCACGTCCCGCCTGCCGGAGTGATCTTCATGGTGGGCAGCGCTGTGCTGCACATCGGGTACTTTACCTTTCTCCAGCGTGGGTACCGGGCAGGGGATCTGTCGATTGTCTACCCCGTCGCCCGCGGAACCGGCCCGCTGCTCACAACGATCGGCGCGGTTGTCCTGCTGCGCGAAACGCCGACGCCTGGCGCCGTGGTGGGCACGCTCTTGATCGCGGTCGGGATCTTCCTGCTCGCCGGAGGGCTCCACTTCATGGGGCGCCGGTCCGGCCGCGTCAGCGCCGCGCTACGTTATGGGCTGATCACCGGGGTCTTCATCGGCGCCTACACGCTGTGGGACAAGCACGCGGTCAGCGCGCTCCTCGTCCCGCCGATCCTGATGGACTGGGGCACGAGCGTCACGCGCTCGCTCCTGCTGTTACCAGTCGCGGCCACCCGGTGGGCGGATGTCCGAAGGCACTGGGCGGTTGATCGGCGGTCGCTGATCGCTATCGCCATCCTGTCGCCGCTGTCCTACATTCTCGTGCTGACCGCGATGGTCTTTACCCCCGTGAGCTACGTGGCCCCGGCGCGGGAGATCAGCATCCTGATCGGGACGGCGATGGGCACCCAGTGGCTTGCCGAAGGTCACGCGCCCCACCGGCTGGCCGGAGCGGCGGCGATGGTCGCGGGCGTGCTGGCGCTCACGTTTGGGTAACGGAGGGTCACTCCGGCTTCAATTTCTGAAGTGTCGAATCGGAGAAGTAGCCGAGCAGCAGCGCCTGGTACCAGGTCGTGATTTGAGTCCCGGTGCTGGCCAGGCCGGCGATAAGCAGGAGGGCCGTTAGCGTGGACCCGATCCCGAGCAGAAGGTACGGCCTTGCCGTATCCCAGAGCATCCGCCAGAAGTCGCCTGCTGTCCCGGCGGTCACCTTGGGGTAACCCGCCCTAAGAACCGGCAGGATGACACTGATTACAACCCCCGCGATGATCCAGAGGACGATCTCGAAAGACAGCATGGCCTATCACCTCACGCCGCGGGGCTCTCCGTGCTGACCAGTCCGGTTGGACCGGATCACGCCGTCGAGCTTCGCCGCTGGGGCGTGGACTTCCTCGAGTCCAACGATGTGGCGATGGTGGCCTCCGCACTAGGTGTTCGGTCCCGTACGGGCGCCTGACCTTTCTCAGCATGCGGCCCTAGCTGAGCCGTGTTCCGCCGAGTGCTTTGCGCAGCACGGCGACTGACTCCCGCACGTGGCGATCTAGTAGCGCGTGCCCCCGGAATTCAGGCGCATCCGCCGGAAGCATGGTTTCAGACATAGCAATCTCCAGGACTACGGCGCCCGCGTACCGGACCTCTCGGAGGGCAGCAGCGAT
>JBIOWP010000078.1:0-6180 GCA_044868695.1 bacterium | reverse complement strand
TCGTTGATGGGACAGCCGGCCGACGCGCCCGTGGCGGCGTCGCGCACCTCGAACAGCGGCATCGACGCCGTGCTGCGGTTCGGCGCGAACGATCCTGCGGTCCTGGATCGGCTACGGTGGATCCGCGACGTGCTGGCCCCGGCGCTGGACTCGGCGCTGCGGCGGGCGGATGGCCTGCCGCTCCTGCCGCTGATGGCGCGGGCGCTGGCGATGGGCGACGAGATGCACCAGCGGAATGTCGCCGCCACAGCGCTGTTCGTGCGCGCTGTGAGCCCCGCGCTGGCTGAGGCATCCCCGCCCGCGGCGGCCGAGGTGTTCCGGTTTCTTGCCGGCAACGATCAATTTTTTCTGAACCTGGCCATGGCCGCGTGCAAGTGCATCGCCGACGGGCTGCGCGACATTCCGTATTGCACTGTCGTCACCGCCATGAGCCGCAACGGTGTGGAGTTCGGCATCCGCGTGAGCGGGTTGGGACCGGCGTGGTTCACGGCCCCTGCGCCGGTGCCGGAAGGACTCTACTTCCCCGGCTACGCCCCCGCGGATGCCAACCCCGACATGGGTGACAGCGCGATTGTCGAGACCGTTGGCCTCGGCGCGTTCGCCATGGCGGCGGCACCCGCGGTGGCCGGATTCGTCGGACTGCGCACCGCGCAGGAGGCGGTGGACGTCACCCGGAGGATGGGCGAGATCACCCTGGGGCCGAGTCCCCACTTCAAGGTTCCCGCCCTGGACTTCGCCGGCACACCGACCGGGATCGACATCCGCCGCGTGGTCGAGCTGGAAACCGAGCCCGTCATCAACACCGGTATCGCGCACCGCCGCGCCGGGGTGGGTCAGATCGGCGCGGGGGTCGCCCGTGCCCCGCTCGAGTGCTTCCACCGCGCCCTCACGGCGTTCGCAGAACGGTACACTGCGTGAGCTCACTTCTGCGGTGACAGCTCACTTCTGCGGTGCCAGGCACCGACGAATTTTGGGTCGAGACCAGTGCTGGAATGACCCGCGGTCCCTGGCATCAACGGGCGCCAGGGGCGCCAGACGCGGGTGTGTCGGCTTTTTCGTCGGTAACAGGCACCGACGAAGGGATCGAAAAACTTGGCACCAACCCCCGGCAGGGCGAGCTGATGTTCGTGACCCAAATGGGTCATTCTTGAAAGCTGGTGGTCTGCCGTGGTCCCACAAATGCGCGAACTGAATCCGCCGGCGAGGCTGTTGTGCGGCACCGGCCCGACCAACCCCGATCCGCGGGTGCTGCGGGCGATGGCCGCGCCGGTCCTGGGACAGTTTGACCCCGCGTTCACGGCGATCATGACCGACATTATGGACGCGGGCCGGCAGGTTTTCCGTACGCGCAACGCCCGCACGTTCGCCGTCTCGGGCACGGGTCGAGCCGGTATGGAAGCCGGCATCGCCGCGCTCGTCGAACCCGGGGACCGGGTGCTGGTCGCCAACTGCGGGCGGTTCGGGGACCTGTTCGCGGATCTCGCCACGCGCTACGGCGCGCGGGTCAGCCAGGTCAGCGCGGAGTGGGGTCAGATCATCGATCCCCAACAGGTCGAGGACGCTTTGAAGCGGGAACGGGCAAAGGTCGTCGCCGTCGTCCATGGGGAGACCTCGACCGGGATGCTCCAACCGATGATGGAGGAAATCGGCCGCATCTGCCGGCAGTCCGATGCGCTGCTCGTGGTCGACGCGGTAGTCACGCTGGGCGGGGTGCCGGTCGACACCGACGCCTGGCAGATCGACCTGTGCTCGTCGGGGACGCAGAAGTGTCTCGGCTGCCCGTCGGGTATGGCGCCGATCACGTACAACGACCGGGCCGAGCGCGCGTTCGCCTCGCGCAAGACGCCGGTCATCAGCAACTACCTCGACCTCTCCCAGCTCCAGCGCTACTGGAGCCCTGAGCGGCTCAACCACCACACGCTGCCGACCAGCATGACCTATGGGCTGCGCGAAGCCCTGCGGCTCATCCTGGAGGAGGGGCTCGAGGCGCGCTGGACCCGCCACCGGCGCGTGGGGGACGCGTTGAAAGCGGGGCTGCAGGCGATGGGGATCGAGTTATTCGGGGATCCCCGCCACCGGCTGCCGATGATCACGGCGATGATGGTCCCCTCCGGGGTGCCGGATGAGGAGGGCCGGGCACGTCTGCTAGAGGAGTCCGGTGTCGAGGTTGCCACCGCGTTCGGGTCCCTACGGGGACGCATCTGGCGCATCGGCACGATGGGCTACAATGCGGAGCTGCGGACGGTGCTGACGGTCCTGATCGCCTTGGGGCACGCGCTGCGGTCGTTCGGCATACGCGTGCCGGATGGCGCCGGCGTGGATGCTGCGGAGCAAACCTATGGAAAGACGACGTCCTAAAGCCGCCACCAAACACCATTTTCGTTCAAAGAAGGAGGGGACTGTCCCCTCCTTTCAATAGCCCACGCGGGTCATGTTGGGATGGCTCAGGTTGGCTATTCGTGATTGTTGTGGGAGTGAATCGGGGCGCGGGCCGCGCTGAGGGGACGGAGCCATACTCCTCCACCTGTGGCCGACACCGTGCCCTTGCTGGTCAGGGTCTCCCCTCGGCGCAGCGTATGCTCGATCCATCCACGCATCGGCCGGCCAACGAACGGCGAGTGCTTGTGAGCGGATTGGAGCCATCCCCGTTCAACAACCCACTCGCGTTCCATGTCGACGATCATCAGGTCGGCGTCCGCGCCGACCTGAATCGCGCCTTTGCGCGGCCACAAGCCGGCGATCTTCGCGGGCGTGGATGAGAGCAGGGCCGCGAACTGCGTCAGATGCATCTTCCGCCGATGCACTCCCTCGGTCAGGATGAGCGGCACCAGTGTCTGCACGCCCGTGATCCCGCCCCACGCCAGCCAGATGTCCTCATCTCCCCGGGTCTTCTCCTCACTCGGGCAGGGGGAGTGATCCGACGTGACGCAGTCGATGCGCCCGCCCAGGAGATCATTCCAGAGGCGCTCCTGAGCCGCGCGGTCCCGCAGGGGCGGCGCACACTTGGCGGTGGGGCCGATTCGCACGAGGTCGTCGTCGGTCAGTGTTAGGTAGTGCGCGCAGGTCTCCGCAGTCACCCGCTGGCCGGCCGCTTTCGCATCCTCAACGATCCCTGTCCCTTCGGGCAGGCTCATGTGCACGATGTGGAGGCGGCACCCCGCCCGGCCGGCAAGAAAAATCGCGCGCTGGATGGCCTCGAGCTCGGCGATCGGCGGCCTCGACTCCGCCCAGGCCCGCCGGTCGCGCCGGCCCTGGTCGACGAGGCGCTCGGTGTAATGGCGGGTCAACCAGTGACTTTCTGCGTGGACCGCCAGGAACAGACCCAGGTCGTGAATCCGCGACAGCCCTTCATAGAGGAGCCCATCCTCAACGTGCGTGAACTCCGGCGTGCCGCTGGGACACATGAAGGCCTTGAACCCGATGACGCCCCCGGCGGCCAGGGCGGGCAGGTGCTCGAGATTGTCGGTGATCAGCCCTCCCCACAGGGCGAAATCGACGAGGGAGGACGCCTGCGCCGCCTTCACCTTGGCTTCCAGAGCGGCAGCGGTGGTGGTCGGCGGGACCGCATTGAGCGGCATCTCAACAACAGTGGTGACGCCGCCGGCGGCGGCCGCGCGGCTGCCGGGTCCCCACCCTTCCCACTCGGCGCGGCCGGGCTCGTTGAAATGAACGTGCAGGTCCACGGCGCCCGGCAGGACGACCCGACCGCGCGCATCCAGGACGGCATCGCCCGCCAGCATCTCCGTCGAGACCGCCTCGATGCGTCCATCCCGGATTCCCAGATGACCCCGGACGATTCCGTCAGGCGTGACGATCGTCCCGCCCGTGACGACGCGATCGTACTTCACAGCACGCCGAAGGCCTTCGGAACAGGTTCCGGATAGGGCACGTCCGGGGCCGGCGGTGCGCCGGACGACTGCGCGGGCGGCGCGAGCCCGATCAGCGTATCGGGATCCACGGGGACGCGGTTGATTTCGCGGCCAGTCGCATCGCGCAGCGCGGCGGCGATCGCCGCGGTGGACACGACGGTCGACGGTTCGCCCACACCCTTTGCGCCGAACGGGACGCCGGGTTCGGGCTCTTCGACCAGCGCCGACACCACCGGCGGCATGTCGAGGATCGTCGGGATGAGATAGTCCGTAAACGAGGGGTTGCGGATGCGTCCGTCCCGAAGCCGGATCTCTTCCATCAACGCGAGCCCGAGGCCCTGCGCCGTCCCCCCTTCGATCTGACCGAACACGCTCTGCGGGTTGAGTGCGCGGCCGACATCCTGGGCGGCGGCAATCTGGACGACGCGCACGAGGCCCAGGTCTTCGTCCACTTCGACCACCGCCCGGTGCGCGGCAAACGCCAGGGCGACGTGAGGGTCGCCCTGACCGCGCTTGTCGAGCGGCGAGGTTTTGCGGTGCCGGTACACCCGGGTTTGTTCGATCGCCTCGTCCAAGAACTCCGTCACCGCGCCCAGCCGCCTGCCGCCCGCGTAGACGTCGCCGGCGCGGACGGACAGGTCGCCTTCCAGACCGCTGCCCTGCTCGCGGGCGCGGCGCCGCGCACGGTCGAACAGCGCCTCCCGCACCGCGCGGCAGGCCAGCTGCACGGCCCCGCCCGACATCATCGTCTGACGGGACGCGGAGCTCGACCCGGCCGACCCGACGGTGGTATCCGCGGGGTGCAGGACGATGTGCTCGACGCCGAGCTCTTCCCGCGCAATCTGTACCAGCACGGTGTGCACGCCCTGCCCGACCTCGGCGGCGGCGCTGTGCACCTCCGCCACAGGACCGCCCGGTCCGGTGAACAGCTTCACGCGGCACTCCGCCGAGTCGTCGAAGCCTTCGCTGTAGGCGATGTTTTTGTACCCGACCGCAAACCCGACCCCGCGCCGCAAACGTTCCCCCCGACCGACGTTGCCCGCGCCCCCCGGGTACGTCAATGGATCGCGCTCGGCCGGCTCCGCGGGCATCGGGATGGCCGCGCAGCGGCGGATCACCTCCCGCACCGGCGCGCTGCCGCGGATGACCTGGCCGGTGGGCAGCGTGGACCCCGTGGCCAGGGCGTTCTTCAGACGCAGCTCGACCGGGTCCATGCCCAGCGCGCGCGCGAGCTTGTCCATCTGCGCCTCGTGCGCGAAGCAGGCCTGAACCGCGCCGAATCCGCGCATCGCACCGCACGGCGGATTGTTGGTGTACACGGCGGTCCCTTCGATCAGCGCGTTGGGCACCTCGTACGGACCGGCCGCGAACGTCGACGCGTTGCCGATGACGGCGGTCGACGACGACGCGTAGGCGCCCCCGTCGATCACGATGCGCGCGTAGACGTTGCACAGCGTCCCGTCACGCGAGGCGCCGTGGCGCATCCAGATCCGGGACGGGTGACGGTGCACGTGCCCGTAGAATGACTCCTCGCGCGAGTACACCATCTTGACCGGTTTGCCGGTGCGCAGCGCGAGCAAGCAGGCGTGCAGGTGCATGCTGAGGTCCTCCCGCGCGCCGAACGCCCCGCCGACACCGGCCAAGTGGAGCCTGACCTTGTCGGCCGGGAGGCCCAGGCAGGGCGCGATCTGGTCCCGGTCGATGTGCAGCCACTGGGTGGCGACATAGAGGTCGACCCCGCCGTCGTCGCCGGGAATGGCCAGCCCCGATTCTGGTCCCAGCATCGCCTGATCCTGCATGCCGGTTTCGTAGTATCCCTCGACCCAGACCTCAGCCCGGGCCTGCGGATCGCCGTGAACGATCCGCACATGGCGCAGGACATTTCCGAAGTCGTGCACTCTAGGCGCGTCGCGCTGGAGCGCCCGTTCCATGTCGGTGACGGCGGGCAGGACCTCGTACTCGACGGCAACCTTCTCGGCCGCGCGGCGGGCCAGTTCCATATCGTTGGCGGCGAGGACCGCCACCGGCTCGCCCTGGTAGCGGATGCGGTCCGACGCCAGCACCGGCTGATCCGGAATCTCCAGGCCGTAGGTCTTCCGGCCGGGCACGTCCGCGGCCAGCAGCACCGCGTGGACGCCGGTGCTGGACAGCGCGCGAGAAATGTCAACGGCGCGGATCTGAGCGTGCGGATGCGGGCTGCGCACCGTGTGACCCCACAGCATGTCGTCGGCCCACAGATCGCTGCCGTACAGGAACTGTCCCTGGACCTTGGGCGTGCCGTCGACCCGCCGGGCGCTTTCGCCGACCCCGC
>JBIOWP010000077.1:0-13540 GCA_044868695.1 bacterium | reverse complement strand
CCGTCTTCGGTGAGGGCATCGATCAACCGTCCCACGTCCTTTTCCTGCACAATGGCTAGGACGAGTTTGATGCCCGCCACCCCCTGGCGCCCAGTTTCCTCACGACCCGTTCCACGATCTCGTCGTGCACTGTTTGCTGGGCGCGGCCGCCGTCCACGATGTGAACGCGGTCGGGTTCTTCTCGTGCGATTGTAAGGAATCCTGCCCTCACCCGCGCGTGAAAACTGAGGTCTTCCTGCTCCAGCCGGTCGCCGCGGCCTCTGCGTCCCTCTTTGCCCGCGGCGTCCCGCGCGCGGGCCAATCCAACCGACGGATCGACATCGAGCAGGATGGTGAGATCAGGCATCAGCCCGCGGGTCGCCGCCTCGTTGACATGCCGGACCACATCCACTCCCAGCCCGCGGCCGACACCCTGGTAGGCGATGGACGCGTCGACGTAGCGCTCGGACAGGACCACGCGGCCTTCCCGCAAGGCCGGTTCGACGACGTCCGCCACGAATTGGGCGCGTGAGGCGGCGAATAGGAGCATCTCGGTCTCGGGACGCATCTCACGATGCGCTTCATCAAGGAGGAGGGTGCGGATGCGTTCGCCGATCGGGGTCCCGCCGGGTTCGCGCGTGTACAACACCGGGTAGCGGTCCCGCAGGCGCTCGTACAGCAGCCGCGCCTGCGTCGTCTTCCCAGCCCCCTCGGGACCTTCAATAGTGATGAAGATGCCCCGTGCCATGGTCCCCTGGTTCCCTGGACTCTGGCGGATTACCTGGGGAAGATGACCACGCGGCGGAAGGGTTCCTCGCCGCGGCTTTCGGAGGCCAGACCGTAGCGCTGAATGAGCTGGTGCTGTAGGCGCCGGACGTAGGAGTTTTGCGGCGACAGCTCCGCCGGCTGCTTGGAATTTAGGACCTCGGAGATCGCCTCTTCCACTTCACGCAGGGCCAGCTCCTGTTCGTCAACGTCCTCGACATCGAAGACGCTGCGGAGGAAGCTCTGAATCTGGTTGACGGTGTTACTCTTCAGCACGTGCAGCCCCTTCCCGCGCGCCACTGCCTCGCGCAGCTTGTGCGGCTGCCGGCGCTCCTGAGACTTGAGGGTGAGCACAACGTCGGCGTCCTGCAGGTTGTCGGCGACGTACGCCGGCACGCGCAGGTCCCGGATTGTCCGCTCCAGGCGGCTGCGGCTCACCGCGTAGGGATAGATGCGCACGGCCTTGCGGCCGGGGCGCGAGGCATCCTCGGCCGGCGGCGGGGCCATGGGACCCTGGGCCGCCCAGGTCTCCGCCTTGACCTGCGGGGCTTCGATCTTAACCTCGCCCTCCTGGGTTCGGACCCGGGTTTCCGGGCGCGGCAGGGCCCCGCGGAGGTAGCGGTCCACGACGGACGCGACATCGTGATGCACGGCCAGCCGGTCTTTGTCCTGGATTTCAATGACCACGTCGAATGTCGGCGGCGCCTTGCGTTCCAGCACCGTCTTCTGAGTCCCGCGCCGGCGGGCTTCCTCGTCGGACAGCGTGACCGCCTGAATGCCGCCGACCAGATCGGACAGCGTCGGATTCTGGAGCAGGTTGTCCAGCGTGTTTCCGTGCGCGGTGGCGATCAGCTGGACGCCGCGCTCCGCGATGGTGCGGGCCGCCAGCGCCTCGGCCTCCGTCCCGATTTCGTCGATGACGATGACCTGGGGCATGTGATTCTCGACCGCCTCGATCATCACCGCGTGCTGTAGCTCGGGATGCGGCACCTGCATGCGGCGGGCCGCACCAATACCGGGGTGCGGGATATCACCGTCGCCCGCGATCTCGTTGGACGTGTCCACCACCACGACGCGCTTACCGAACTCATCGGCCATGACCCGCGCCGCTTCCCGGAGCAGCGTCGTTTTGCCCACACCGGGGCGTCCCAGCAGCAAAATGCTCTTTCCCGATTCGATGACGTCCCGCACAATGTCGACGGTGCCGACGACGGCCCGGCCGACGCGGCAGGTCAGCCCGATGATCTCGCCTTGACGGTTCCGGATGGCGGAGATGCGGTGCAGCGTGCGCTCGATGCCGGCGCGGTTGTCCTTCCCGAACGCGCCGACCCGGCTGGTGGCATAGCGGAGGTCTTCGTGGGCGACGTACCCCTCACTCACGGAAAGGACACGGCCGGGGAAGCGCGCCTCGGGCTTGCGGCCGAGGTCGAGCACGACCTCGAGCAGCGTCTCCAGATCGGGTTGCTGCTGCAGCGCGTCGCGCACCCGGGGCGGCAGCACCTGCAGCAGGAGATCCAGGTTGTCAGTGATTTGAATCTGGCGCGGCACCGCGGCTACCCCTGCCTCGCGGCGAGAGGCCGCTGGCTGAGCCATCACGCCGTCACTCATCGGAATACAACCGGGGGAACGTGGCGAGGTCTCACAATGTCACCAGTAATTATACCATGCCCGCGCAGCCGCACCTTCAGGACGCCCCCTAGGCCGGACGCACTTCCAGAATCAGACAGGTCAGATACCGTGTTTCCGGCATGGCCGGGTGCACCGGATGATCCCTGCCCTGGCCTCGGCTCTCGACGAGCCGGACGGCGCGCCGCGCATCGGCCGCCGCCGAGACCACGGTTTCCAGGAGCAGCGCCTCCCCCACGTGATGAGAACACGAGCAGGTGACAAGAATCCCACCGGGCCGCAGGAGTTTCATCGCCCGCAGGTTGATCTCTTTGTATCCGCCCAGCGCCCGCGGCACGGCGTCCCTGGTCCGGGCGAACGGCGGGGGGTCGAGGATCACCACATCGAATTGCGCGTGCACGGACACCTGTCGCCGCAGTTCGTCAAAGGCGTTGGCGGCGATGAAGTGACATCGGTCGCCGACCCCGTTGATCTCCGACGCGCGCCGGGCCAGCACCACGGCGTCCTCCGAAATGTCGATGCCGGTGACGTCCTTCGCGCCGGCCAGCGCCGCCTGCACCGAAAACGCGCCCGTGTAGCAGAACGCGTCCAGCACGGCCGCATCCCGGCACAGGGCCGCCGCGGCCAGCCGGTTCTCGCGTTGATCGAGGAAGAATCCGGTTTTCTGCCCGCGTGCGACATCGACCAGCAGGCGCGCGGGCCCCTCCTGAATCACCACGAGCGGGTCGGCTTCTCCCCTCATCCAACCGGTCTGCGCCCCCAGGCCTTCCAACCTGCGGGCGGGTGGATCGTTGCGCTCATAGATCGCGGACGGTCGCAGCAGGTCGGCCAGCAGGTCGGCCAGCATCGCCTTGCGGACGTCCATCCCCAGAGCCAGCGTCTGCATGACGACGACGTCGCCGTAGCGGTCGACGATCAGCGAGGGCAGCAGGTCCGCTTCGCCGTAGACTACACGGCACGCCGGCAGTGCGCCCATTACCCGCTGCCGGTAGGCGAGCGCATCGGCGAGGCGCCGTCGGAAAAATCCTTCAGTGATCTCCTCGTGACCGAACGTCAGCAGGCGGACGGCGAGCGCGGAGTTCCGATTGAGAAAGCCCCGCCCGATCCACTGCCCCCGGAATGTCCGAACATCGACGATGCCGCCGTCCTCGACCGTTCCGTCGATGCGCGCGATCTCACCGGCGTACACCCAGAGATGGCCGGTAGAGACGCGCCGCTCTTTGCCGGGCCTGAGGAAGACGGTGGCCATAACGACAGGAAGCGAGGGAACGAGGGATCGAGGGAACCAGTTCCTTCCCTGACGCCGACGTTGTTTGCCCTCCTCGTTCCCTGATTCCCTCGTTCCCTTGTTCCCGCAGTTTGGAGTTAGAACAAGGAAGTCTGCGCCGGCTCGGCTTTCTTGGCCGCCTCGGCTTGGGCGGTTTCGGCGGCGGTGCCGAAGATGCGGATCTCGCCGTAGGTCCCGTCGTAACCCGGCTTGATCTCAACGCGCCCCTCGCGCACGCGGCCCACGCCGTCGGCGATGCGGGGCGTTGTGTGCCTGGCCAGTTCCTCGAGGGGGACGTCCAGGAGCACGGCAAACTCCGAACCCAGCTGGGCGCACAACTTGAAGTACTCCTCCCGCACCGCACTGGTGCCGACCTGCGCGCCCATCGCCTCGGCCACGATCTCCTCCAGCGGGATCAGGTTGCGATACGGTACGACGCCCGGCGGGACGTAGCCTTCCTCTCGGTCGGCCAGATCTTCCACCCGGTGCATCACACCGACCGTGACCGGTCGCTGGCAGACGGGGCAGCGGTTCGCAACGGCCTTGGCGTCCTTCGGGGTCATGCGGGTGTTGCAATTACGGTGGCCGTCGTAGTGGTACTTCCCTTCTTCCGGGAAGAACTCCACCGTGTACTGGAACTTGCTGGTGTCTTTCTCGCGAATGATCCGCAGCAGTTCATAGTAGTCTGGTTCGGCCTGGAAGACGTTGGCCTCACGGCCCAGCTTGGCCGGTGAGTGCGCGTCGGAGTTGCTGAGCAGCATCACCGGGTCGAGCTGCGACAGCCGCCAGTTCATGGGCGGGTCGCTGCTGAGCCCGGTCTCGACCGCCGCGATATGCCGGGCCTGCGCGCCGAAGCACTCCTTCAACGCGTCGAAGCCGGAGTTGGACCCGAACAGGCTGAACCACGGCGTCCACGCGTGCGCGGGGACCACCATGCAGTCTGGAGAGATCTCCATCAGGTATTCCACCATCTTGTCCGACGGCAGCGTCAGCGTCGGGCGGCCGTCGGCCATCAGTGACCCGAACCGTCCCAGCACGGCGTTGATGCGCTCCGCCAGTTCGAACGAGGGACAGAAGATGATGTTGTGGATCTTCCGGAGGCGGCCGCCCTGCGGGTAGATGTTGGAGACTTCGACGGTCAGCATGAAATGTACGCCGGCGTGGGTGTACAGGCCGCGGTCGGTGGGCTTGAGCTTGACTTTGAGTTCGCGGAGCCAGACCGGATGGGTGAAATCGCCGGTGCCGACGATGGTGATGCCCTTGATCTTGCACCACCGGGCCATGTTCTCCACATCCATCTCCCGGCTGGTCGCCCGGCTGTACTTGGAGTGGAGGTGGAGGTCGGCGATAATGCGCATGCTCCCTACCCGTTCACTTCACCCGCGCCGTTCTCCTCCAGCGGGATGCCGTCGGTCCACAGCGCGCGCAGCCCGTGGCGCAGCATCTTCAGCATCGGGCGCGCGAGCGCCGGCAGGAGCGCCGGCCGCAGCGCGTGCGCGGCGAGGGGCGGGAGGAGACGGGACTGAAACGCGGTGTCCCCCAGCCGCTCGATCGTCACGCGCAGCCGGTCGTCGGAGGCCACCGCGCCGATGATGGCATCGACGTCCGCATCGCTCATGTGGTCGAGGGCGAGGCGCGCCATGGCGGTGGCCCGTAGCTCGCGGCCGAATCTGGCCCGGCACGCCCGGTGGTAGCGGACCAGAGCGGTCCGGTCACCGCCGGCGTATTCGGCCGCGGCGTTCGCCGCCAGCCGGCCGGCAATCAGTGAGAAATAGATACCTCCCCCGCTCGTGGCCTTGACGTGTCCGGCGGCATCACCCACCAGGATCATTCCGTCCACGATGGGCGGCCGGCGCGTCGCCAGGATGGGAATCGGACCGGCGAGCTTGCGCTCCACCCGCGCGCGGCGCAGACGGGTCGAGGCAACGGGGTGCTCGCGGATCACGCGGTCCAGGTAATGAACCGGCGCACGGACGGCCAGGTGCGGATCGACGCACACCCCCACGCGCGCCCGCCCTCGGCCGATCGGCATCAACCACGCGAAAAACCCCGGAGCGGACGATGATCCCAGGTACACTTCGGGACAGTCTTCTGCCTCCAGATCGACGTCGCTCAGCTGATACTGCAAGCCCATGACCAGACGGCGCGGGAGATGCAGGCCGAGGGTGGCGGGCAGAACGGGCCGCGCGCCTTCGGCGTCGACGATCAGGGGCGCGGTGGCTGAAAACGCACTGCCGCCGCGTTCTCCGGTCACACGGATGGCGCCGTTGACCCGTTCGGCCATCCGCAGCCGGGTCCCAAGCAGCAGATCGGCTCCACGCTCCTGCGCCTGGCCGGCCAGCCACCGGTCGAACACCGCGCGGTCCACCACGTGGGAATCAGGTGCCGCGCGGCGCACGCGCGCGACCGCGCCGCTGGGCGCGTAGAACGCGCCCGCCTGCAGGGTGTTGAGGATTAAGTGGGCCGGAAGGCCGAACTCACGGAACGCGTGGAGCTGCAGCTTGCCTGAACAGTGTGTCGGAGCGCCCACCTCCGGATGGTCTTCCACCAGCGCCGTGCGCAGTCCAAGCCCGGCAGCGGTCAACGCCGTCATCCCGCCGGCGGGACCTGCGCCGACCACGATCACGTCATAATCAGTTCTCGCCGGCATGACGTATCAGGGTTCTGGAATCGCGCGAAACGCTCCTCTCAAAGACAGGGAACAGGGGAACGCGGGAACGCGGGAACGCGGGAACGCGTTGAGGAATAGGAATAGCCGTGAGTCACGAGTCACGAATCAGGAATCACGCCATGGGCCGTCTCGCGGCCCTCATTCTCATCGCGGCGGTGGTCCTGGCGCTGCCGGCGCAGGCCGCCGTCACCTACAAGCAGGGAACGCTGACGATCATTCAGGACAAAGTCCGCGTGACGCTGAGCGTGGAGGTCGCCGACACCCCCGAGAGCCGCGCTCAGGGACTGATGTACCGCACCAAACTGGATGAGAACGCGGGTATGCTCTTCGACCTGGAGTCCAGCGAGCGCTGGCCGTTCTGGATGAAGAACACCCTCATTCCCCTATCCATCGCCTTCATCGGCGCGGACTGGCAGATCGTGGACATCCTGGACATGCCGGTGGCGGCCGATCCCCAGAATGGACCGTTCCCCTTCTACGCTCCCGGCACGCCGGCGCGTTACGCCCTCGAGGTCAACCTGGGGTTCTTCAAGCGGAAAGGAATCACGACAGGCGCGAAGGTTGTCTTTACGCCCAAGTAGCCCACATCACTCGAACGTAATCTGAATGTCGTGCCACGGACGCCGCAGCGTCCACCGGCTGCGTGGCGGTGTCGTTCCTGCGGGATGCAATTCTATCCTCGCCCGGTCCACGCCCGGGCGGCCCATGTCCACCCACTCGCCTGCCCGCGCGCGCACGCGGGCGGACGCGCCATCAGTCCCGTAGACGACGACGGCGTCGCGGCGGACCAGACAGAGACTGGGGCCGGACGGATCCAGCAGGCCGGTCATCGTGTGAAACCCCCACCGTTTGGGGTTGGTCGTCGCGACATCCAGCATGCCGGGTTCTTGCAGGGCAAGGTACAGCCCGAGGCCGCCGCCGAGTCCGAAGTCATCCATCGGGATGATGAAACCGCCGACCCGCCGAGGGGTTTCGTGCAGCAGCCCCTGGATCATCGGGACCGTCGCCATCCTCGAACCCGGGCCCATCAGGAAGAGGTCATCGCCCAGCTCGAGCGACGGATCGGCGCCGTCCGCGCCGAAGGCGCCCACCAGCGGCATGAACCCGCAGCACTGAGCTGACCGGCTCCTCAGAATCCGGCCCTGTTTTTCGAACGCCACCGACAGCGACATCGTCGAGACGCGCAGCGGCGCTACGAATCTCCCGTTCTCTGCCAGCTGTTCACCCCAGTGGGGCGATGCGTCCCCAACGGCGGCGGTGACGATGATCCTGTCAAAAGGCGCGCCGTCCGGGTGGCCGAACCCGCCGTCGCCGGTGACCACGGTCACGCCGCCGTAGCCGGCGTCTCGCAGGTGCGACGCGGCGCCGGCGGCGACATTGGGTTGGATATCTACCGTGACCACCTGACCGGAAGGGCCCACCAGTTCCTGCAGGATCGCCGCGTTGTAGCCCGTGCCCGCGCCGATTTCCAGCACGCGGTCGCCAGGCTCCACCATCAGCTGCTCGGCCATAATGGCCATGATCGAGGGCTGCGAGCTGCTGCTGGTCGGCCACCCGGCGGCCCAGCGGGTGGGGATCGCAGTATCGCGATACGCCTCCTCCGGGGGAACCTCGGGGAGGAACAGGTGGCGCGGCACCGTCCGAAACGCCGCCTCAACCGCCGGCGTCGTGACCGCCCGGCCGCGGCGGAGCCCCTCGACGAGCCGCGCCCGCAGGTCCGCGTAACCTTCTCTCATCGCGCTCATGGTATCATGTCTGCAAATCCGATGGCGGACCTTACCTCAGGCTCTCTGCGGCGCAAGACGGCGGAGATCTTCGCCCTGCGCGCCATCAGCCGCGCGATTGGATCCGCGCTCGATCTCGACACGACGCTTCATCTCATCACGCGGACCACCGCGGACGTGATGAGCATGGACAGCTGCTCCATCTACCTCCTGGATCCCAGCGGCGAGTTTCTCGTGCTGAAGGCCACCACCGGCCTTGCCGCCGACGCGGTCGGTCGCGCGCGCCTGCGCTTCGGCGAGGGCCTCACCGGCTGGGCCGCCAGGGAAGGCAAACCCGTGGCGAGCAGCGATGCTGCCAGGGACCCGCGGTTCGTGTACCTGCCGGAGACTCACGAGTACAACTTCCGGTCGCTTGCCGCCGTCCCCCTGATCACCTCCGGCAAGGTCCTGGGGGCCATCAACGTCCAGACGACGGCGCAGCACGAGTACACCGAGAACGAGCAGGAACTCCTGGGCGTCATCGCCGACCTCGCCTCCGGCGCCATTGAGAAGGCCACCCTCTACGACAACATGCGCCGCCAGATCATGGAGCTCTCCACTCTGGCGGAGGTCAGCCAGACGCTCACATCGCCGCTGTACCTGGAAGAAGTGCTGCGGCTCATCGTCGAGATGGCCGCCCGCATGCTCGACGCCAAGACCTGCTCGCTCATGCTGCGCGACGAGACCACCGACGAGCTGGTCATCGCTGCCGCGCAGAGCGCGGGGGCCGCCTACTTGAATCGACCCCACCTAAAAGTCGGCGAAGGCATCGCGGGACTAGTCGCCCGCGAGGGTAAGACTATCGCGGTCTCCGACGTCCTCACGGACTCGCGTTTTGTAGCCAAAGAGATGGCGGAACAAGAAGGGCTACGGGCATTACTCTCGGTGCCGCTGGCTGTCCGCGACAAAGTGATCGGCGTCTTCAACTGCTACAAGGCGGGGCCGCACCGCTTCACCGACGCGGAGGTGAAGTTGCTGACCACGCTGGCCAACCAGACGGCCCTGGCGATCGAGAACGCCAACCTTGTCGTCCGGACGGCGGTCATCCGCGAGATGCACCACCGTGTGAAAAACAACCTGCAGACCATCGCAATGCTGCTGCGGCTGCAGTTGCGTGAGGGCCGGGAGGTGTCCGGGCGCGAGGTACTGACGGAGACCATCAACCGCATCCTCAGCATCGCGGCGGTGCACGAGATCCTGTCGGTCGAGGGCTTTCGCCTGATCAACCTGCGCCAGCTGATCGAGCGCATCGCCGGCAACGTCACCCACGCCATGAGCCGGCAGGACGAGGCCATCGACGTGACGGTCCACGGCGACGACGTCTACCTTACCTCCCAGCAGGCCACGTCTCTGGGCCTGGCGGTCAACGAGCTCCTGCAAAATGCCTTTGAGCACGCTTTTCCCCAACCCCCCGCGCCGCACGACCCGGAGCGGCGCCGCGAGGGCCGCATCGAGATTCGCGTGGCCCAGCAGGAGAATCGGCTCGTGCTCGAGGTGGAGGACAACGGCCGCGGGATGCCCGAGGGCTTTGACCCGGCTGCAGGCACGGACCTTGGCCTGCGGATCGTCCACGCGCTGGTCACCGAGGACCTCGGCGGGACCTTGACCTTCAGCGGCGGGCCCGGAACGCGCGCGGTGATTACGATTCCAAAGATCGAGCTCCGTGGCTGAGCCGCTGCGCATCCTCATCGCCGACGACGAGGCGGTCATCCGGCTCGGACTCCGCGCCATGCTGGAGGAACAGGGTTACACGGTGGTGGGCGAGGCGGCGGACGGGACCCGCGCGCTGGACCTGGTGCGGCGGCTGCGGCCCGATCTGGTGTTCCTGGACATCAAAATGGCGGGCGTCGACGGCCTGGAAGCCGCGGCGAAGCTGATGGGCGAACGGGCCGTGCCGGTGATTATCCTCACCGCCTACGCCGACCGGGAGTTTGTCGATCGCGCCAAAACCGCCGGTGTGCTGGCCTACCTGGTCAAACCGGTGCGCGAAAGCGATCTCCGGCCCGCCATCGAGGTCGCGCTGGCGCGTTTCCGCGAAATCCGGGCCCTGCGGGAGGAAATCGGCGGCCTGGAGGATTCGCTGGCGGCCCGCAAGCTGGTCGAGCGCGCCAAAGGGATCCTTATGCGCCGCCAGGGCCTCGATGAGGCCGCGGCCTTCGCCACCATTCAGCGCCATGCCCGCAACAGCCGACGGACGATGAGAGAGATCGCCGAGGAAATCCTGGCTGCAGACAACGCCGGGAGCCGGGAGCCGGGACCGGGGAGCCGATGAACTCCCAAGGTCTGCAAAGTTCGGATCCCGGATCCCAGATCCCGCAGTTACGTCCCGCAGTTATCCCTCATATCCCCACTGTCCACAGCCGCGGAACGAAAGTTCCGAATTGACCCACTTCGCGGGTGCGTGGTAAAAACGTACTCGCCAGCGGATAGCGGTTGTTGAGGTGGGAGTGAGGTACCGACCGGCCACGCAGTGCCTCCGGCACGGCGCGACCGACGGCAACCCGGCCTAACTCAGCAAGGCGCATCCGCTGGCGCTGTCATACGCGCGGCTGCGATATAATAATTCCTCGGGACACGCATGCTGCGCATCTGCATGGCCCAGATCAACACCACGGTGGGGGACCTGGAGGGCAATACCCGCCGCATCTGCGAGGCCATCGACCGGGCCCGCGATCAGGGCACCGATATCATCTGCTTCCCCGAACTTTCTATCACCGGGTATCCACCCGAGGACCTTCTCCTGAAGCCCGATTTCGTCCGCGCCAACCTGGCCGGTCTTGACGAGGTGACCCGCCGGACGGCCGGCATCGCCGCCGTCGTCGGGTTCGTAGACCAGGGGACGCACCTGTACAACGCCGCCGCGGTGTGCGTGGACGGCGAGCGGGTCGGCGTCTACCGCAAGCAGCGCCTGCCCAACTACGGGGTATTTGATGAGAAGCGTTATTTCCACCCTGGCCGCCGCGCTCCGGTATTCATCATCGAAGGAGTGCCGGTCGGGGTGACCATCTGCGAGGACATCTGGGCGCCCGGAGGCGCCTGCCAGGCGGAGGCCGCCGCCGGCGCGCTGGTCATCATCAACATCAACGGCTCCCCCTACCATGCCGGGAAATGGCGCGAGCGGGCCCAGATGCTGGCGACGCGCGCCCGCGACTACGCCGTCGTTCTCTGCTACAACAACCTGGTGGGCGGGCAGGACGAGCTGGTCTTCGACGGCATGGGGATGATTTTTGACCACACCGGCGCGGTGCTGGCCCGCGGGAAGCAGTTCGAAGAAGATTTCATCTACTGCGACGTCGACCCTGAGGCCGTGCGCCGGCACCGGTTGTTCGCTCCGGTGCGTCCCGCCGAAGCCGACGACGGACCGGTCGAAACCTATACCCTGCACGTCTCAGACCCCGGGCGGAGGCCCAAGGGGTCCATCCCGCAGCACCTCCTCGAACCGCTCGACCCGCTTTCGGAGGTCTACCGCGCGCTGGTCGTCGGCACCCGGGACTACGTCCGTAAGAACGGCTTCAGCGACGTGGTCGTCGGGCTGTCCGGCGGCATCGACTCCGCGCTGGTGGCCACGATCGCAGTGGATGCGCTGGGTCCGCAGCATGTGCACGCCGCGTGGATGCCGTCGCGCTACAGTTCGGAGGAAAGCCGCCGGTACGCACGGCAGGTCGCGGCCAACCTGGGTACGGTGCTCGTCGATCTGGAGATCGACCAGCCATTCGAAGCGTTTTTGCAGGCCCTCCGTCCGGTCTATGCCGGCCGGCCGGCGGACGCGGCGGAGGAGAACGTCCAGGCGCGCATCCGCGGGACGCTGCTCATGGCGCTGTCCAACAAGTTCGGCTGGCTGGTCCTGACCACGGGAAACAAGAGCGAGATGAGCGTGGGGTACGCGACGCTGTACGGCGACATGGCCGGAGGGTTTGCCGTGATCAAGGACGTCCCTAAGACTCTGGTCTACGACTTAGCCCGGTGGCGGAATCGCGAGGACGTGGTCATTCCCGAAGGAGTCCTGACGCGCGTGCCGACCGCCGAGCTACGGCCCGGGCAGAAGGACACCGACTCGCTTCCACCCTACGAGATCCTGGACCCCATCCTCAAGTTGTACGTTGAAGAGGATACCCCACCCGCCGACATCGTGACCGCGGGCTACCCGGCGGACGTCGTCCAGCGTGTCGTCGCGATGGTGGATCGCAACGAGTACAAGCGCCGTCAGGCGCCGCCCGGTGTAAAGATCACCCCGAAGGCGCTGGGCAGAGATCGCCGGCTCCCGATTACCAACTGGTACAGACACACGGCCGCAGGCATGCCGGCCGAAGGGACGGGCTCGCACGAGTCACGTTAGGTGGCTCTTCTTCCTCAGCTTCGCAGAACTCCTCACGATGCTCACGTTTGGAAACTACTCGGCGGCGCTGCCGGTGCTCCGCCAGGAGTGGGGACTGTCCGCCGCACAGGCGGGGGTGATCTTCGCCGGACAGCAGATCGGATACACGATCGCAGTCATCATCCTCTCCACGCTCACCGATATCGCCGGGGTCCGGACCATCTACATCCTGGGCGCGGTGTGGAACGGCTTGTTCGGTCTGACGTTCGCCGCGCTCGCCGACGGGTTTGGATCGGCGGCCCTGCTACGCGCGCTCGGGGGGATGGGGCTGGCCGGGACGTACGTGCCTGGGATGCGTCTGGTCGTTGAGACCTTCCCCGCCCAGCGCCGTGGGGCCGCGATGGGCATCTACATCGCCTGCTTCAGCCTGGGCATCAGCCTCTCACTGCTGCTCACCGGACGCCTCCTGCCGTCCGGCTGGCGCCTCGCGTTTGCGGTCACGGGCGCCGGTCCGCTGCTGGCCGCCCTCGGCGCGTGGCGGGTCATCCGCGATGCCCCGCGCCCCGCGCCGTCCCAGACCGGACACCACGCGGCCCAGCTGCGCACGGCGATTGGAGGCGCAGTGCGGAACGTCCGCGCGCTGCGCTTCATCGCCGCCTACGCCGCGCACAACTGGGAGCTGTTTGGGATGCGGGCATGGCTGCCGGCGTTTCTGACCTCGCTGTGGGTCCAACAGGGTCTGCCGCTGACCGCGGCCACAGTCCGAGGCGCGACCTTCGGCTCCCTCGTCCTTGTCGCAAGCGGGCTCAGCAACGCGGCCGGCGGCTGGCTGTCCGACCATTTCGGGCGGCGGCGCACCATCGTCACATTCCTCACCGCGTCCGCCCTCTGCTCCGTCGCAATCGGGTGGACCCCGGACTTGGGGATGGCGGCTGTGCTGGCCCTTGCCCTGGTCTACGGCCTGCTCGTGACCGCGGATTCCTCGACGCTGTCAACCGCGGTCGCGGAATCCGCAGCGCCCGACACCCTGGGCGCGACCCTGGCGCTGCAGTCCGGGCTGGGATTTCTGGTGACGGCCGTCTCCCCGTCGCTGTTCGGCGCCATCCTCGACCTTACCGGGGGAGCGTGGGGTTGGGCGTTTGCGTCGCTCGGGG
>JBIOWP010000076.1:0-52358 GCA_044868695.1 bacterium | reverse complement strand
CCGGTCTGAACAGCTCGATCGAGTAGACCCCGCGGTAGCCGGTCGCCTCCAACCGCCGGACCAGCTCCGCTAGCGGGATCACCCCATCCCCGGGCAGCAGGCGGTGCGCGTCGGTGAGCGTGCCGCGGGGCCGGTCCTCCGCATCGTCCAGATGGACGAGGAACAGCCGCTCCGGCCGCAGACCGTCCAGCATCGCCCACGTCGACCCGCCGGCGTAGAAATGGAACGCGTCGATCACCAGGCCGATGCCCCGGTCGTCCACAGCCTCGACGATCCGCCGGGCCTCGCCCAGCGTGTTGACCGAGCACGCCGGGAATCCCAAGAACTCAAACCCGATGCGCACCCCGTGCGCCGCGCCGATGCCGGCCATCGCGCGCAGTGAGGCCACCGTGAGATCGGTCACCCGGCCGCGATCGCGCACGCCGTCGAGGAAACTGGGGACGGCGACCACGTACGGACACCGCAGCGCCGCCGCCCACTGGCACAGCACGCGGCACCGCTGCAGCACCGCCTCGAGATCCGCGCCCGTGACCAGCGTCGACCGCTCGAGGGCGTTGAGGCTGGCCGCGTCGACCCCCGCCTCCGACAGCGCGCACCGGAACGCGTCGATCGATCCGCCCCCGCGCAGGTACGCTTCCAGCTTGGTGTCGCGGATCTCCAGGGCCTGGTAGCCCGCGTCGTGCGCAGCCCGGAGGTCGGTCAGCAGATCGTGCGCGCCGGTCGTGGCGCCGTTCAATCCGAACCGCCGGCTCACGCGAGCACCTCGACGCACCGGCGCAGCGCGGCCTGCGCCGGGAGCGTCGGCCAGCACTCCAGACCGATCGCCCCCGAATACCCGCCCGCCAGCAGCCGTTCAAGCACGGCGTCCCAGGGGATGACGCCGCTGCCCGGTTCCCCGCGGCCCGGGACGTCGGCCGCGTGCACGTGCGCGATCGCCGCGGCGGCGGAGGCCAGCCGGTCCAGCAGGTCGTGGTGCATCACCCACATGTGGTAGACATCCAGCAGCAATCTCACCGACGGATGATTGACCTCCCCCAGCAGCCCGAGGGCGTCCGGCAGCGTGTCCAGAAAGTACCCGGGATGATCGATCAAAGAGTTCAACGGCTCCACAAGAAGGGTCACACCCGCGCGTTCGGCCAGCATCCCCGCCTCCCGGAGACCGTCCACCGCCGCCCGCCACTGCTCCGGGCGCCCGCGGTGCGACTGCGTGTATCCCACGTGCACGACCAGCAGCGATGTGGACAGGCGCCGGGCCACCTGCAGCGACTCCGCGAGGTGCGCCAGCGCAGCCGGGTGCCCGGATGGATCCAGGAGCGGCTCGTCAAACGTCGTCCCGCTGAACGCGGTGACGGCGAGGCCGAGGGAGCTCGTGTGCTCCGCCACGAGGTGGAGGTCGCGCTCCCGCCAGTCCCAAAACTCGACGCCGGCGCATCCCTCGTCCGCAGCCAGCTGCAGGGCCGATTCCACCGGCATCCCGGCGAAGAGCGCATCCAGCCCAGGGCACAGGCGCCACCTCATTCCCGTGCTCACGCCTTTTCCCGTACGGCGCCGAACGTCAGCGCCACCAGGACATACCGCCGGGCGAACAGCAGCAGCAGGATGGGCACGACCGCCGCGATGGTGCCCGCCGCGGCCATTTCGTTCCAGATGATCTCGAACTGCGTCACCAGGCTTGCGACGCCGATCGGAAACGTCTGGGACCGGGGCGTCGCGCTCAGGATGAAGGCGAACATGAACTCGCTCCACGCGAGCGCGAAGGAGATGACCGCGGTCGCGAGCAGCGCCGGGGCCACCTGCGGCAGCAGAATCTTGAAGAACGCGTACACGCGCGTGGCGCCGTCGACCAGCGCCGCCTCCTCCTGCTCCAGCGGCACTTCCAGCAGCGATCCCCGCAGCATCCACGTCGCCAGCGGCAGGCCGCTGATCGAATACAGCAGGACGAGGGAGAACAGGCTATCGTACAGTCCCAACCTCCTCACGATATCGAAGAATGGGATCACCACGACGATCGGCGGCAGGAACCGCAGGCTGAGAATCCAGTTCATCAGCCCCCGGCGGAACGCCGGCGAGACCGGCAGCCGCGTAACCGGATAGGCGATCAGCATCGCGACGACGATGCTCAGTCCCACGGCGCTGAGGCAGGCGAACAGACTGTTGCGCAGCAGGACGACGAATCCGCGGGAGACCAGTACCGAGAAGAACGGACCTGCCGTCGCGTGCACCGGGAGCAGCGTCGGTGGGAACTGGTAGAATTCGGGCAGCGGTTTCAGCGCCGTCACGATCATCCAGTAGAACGGGAACAGGTACAGGATGGTCAACACGGTCAGGATCCCGACCGCCGCGACCTGCGCGGGCGGGAACTTCCGCCTCATGCCGTCGCCTCACGGCCCAAGTAAGCGCTGAGAACCGAAAACGCGATGGATGTCACACAGAGGATGAAGAGAGACAGCGCCGCGGCGTAGCTGAGGTTGAAGAACTTGAACGCGATCTTATACAGGTAGAGGCTGAGAAACTCCGTAGTGGCTCCCGGGCCCCCGCCGGTCAGGACCTGGACGTGGTCGAAGACGCGGAAGGTGTCGGTGAACCGGAAGACGACGACCAGGAGCAGCAGGGCCTGCAGGTACGGAAACTCAATGTGCCGGAACAACCGCCACCCTCCGGCGCCGTCCACCCGCGCCGCTTCCACCGCGTCCAGCGGCACGGCCTGCAGCCCCGCGAAGCACACCAGAAAGACGAAGGGCATCCACTGCCAGACGTCCACGCTGAGCACTGCGAACATTGCGGTCGCCGGCTCCGACAGCCACAACACGTCGGTGGACACCACCCCCAGCCGCAGGAGCAGGACGTTCAGCACCCCGTAGGTCGGCGTGTAGATCAGCCGTGCGATCACGCCGGCCGCCACCGGGGGGGTCACCATCGGGATGAGGAACAGGAGGTAGACCAGCGTCCGCGCCCACCCGCTGCGGATCGTGCGATGGATCAGCAGTGCCAGCCCCAGGCCGAGCGCCACCTCCGTGACCAGCGCCCCGGCGACATAGATCGCCGTTGCCTGCAGCGAGGCGAAGAACTGCGGGTCGCCGAGCGCCCGGGCGAAGTTGTGGAGCCCTACGAACTCGCCCGTTCTGTAGTTGCGCAGGCTGAGGTTTACGTTGTACAGCAGCGGGTAGAGGACCAGCGATGCCAGCAGCAGAACCGGCGGCGCCACCAGCAGGTAGGGCGTCCACGACCGCCTCGAGCGGGCGGACAGAGGCCCGGGGGCGGTGAGCCCCCGGGCCTCGGCCTCAGCGATAGTAGCCGGCCTCCTTCATATGGGCTTCGATTTCACGGGCGGCCTTGCTGATGGCTTCCTGCGGGGTTTCCACCCCCGCCAGCGCGGCGTTCACGTGCGTGCCGAGGATGGCCTCGACCGCAAACCACTCCGACGTCCGCGGGCGCCACTCCGGCGGCGCCGCGAGCGAATCCGCCATCGCCTTGAAGAACGGGAACGTCTTGTTCATCTGCGCGTCGAGCAGCACCGACTTGCGGAAGGGGATGCCGCCGCCCATCGCGTATGGCTTCTGCACTTTCGCGCTGGTCGCCCACAAGATGAATTCGTACGCCCACCGCTGGTTCTTGCTGCCCTTGGGGATGGCCAGCAGCCAGTTGCCGATCAGCGGCGCGTGCTTGCCGCCCGGACCCGCGGGCGCCAACGTGTACCCCAGCTTTCCGACGACCTTCGACACCGCGGGGTTTTCCACGATGTCGGTGATCTCGGCGGGCCAGATGAAGCCCTGGGCCGCGCGGCCAGTGGCCACCTCGCGCGCGCGCTCCGCGGCATCGTAGTTGGCGACCCCGGGCGGAGCATACGACTTTAGAGTTTGCGTGAAGAAGGTCAGCGCGTCCACGGCGGATTTGGAGTTGAGGACGACGCGCCAGTTATTGTCGAAGATCCGGGCGCCGTAGGAAAGCAGGACCGGCGTGAACTCCGAGATGACCGGGTTGCCCTTCGCGCCGCGGATCACAAACCCATAGAGGGGCTGGCCGGGATTGTTGACCTTCTTGGCGTTCGCCACGACATCGGTCCAGGTCGTGGGCGCGGAGACGAGATCTTTGCGGTACAGGAAGAACTCCACGTTGCCCACCAGCGTGATCGCATAGAGGTGCCGCGGCTTGCTCGCTTCACCGGGCGGCACCGGGCCCCGCGGAGGCGGCCAGGATCCCAGATCGTAGACCACCGGGAAGATGTCGCTGTCACGCTTGTAGCCGAAGGTCGAATCCAACGGCACGAGCCAGCCTTCGGAGCCGAATTTCGGCATCCACGGGTCGTCGGCGATGAGCAGGTCGAACGTGGCGGCATTGGCCTGGAACGCCGTGACCAGTTTCTCGTAGAGGGTAGGATAGGGGAACTCGACCAGCTCGACCTTAACCCCCATCTCGCGCTCCCACATCGGGAGGATCGCCTTGAGCCCTTTGGTCTCTCCGCCGGCCACGACGGCCATTGTGAGTTTGGCCGGCTTGGGCGGCAATCCGGGCGCGGCGATCGTCGTGGACGCCATCGCCAGCATGCCGAGCACCAACACGAGCAGCTTCGTCTGACTCCTCCTCATGCTACCGCCTCCTCCATCCATCGTCGGGGCATAGTCATCTTCCCCCTTCCCACCACCCACTCCTGGGAAAGCGAGCTGGACCTGGTCCAGAGCGAAGACTATGGAGACTGGCGAGACCGAGGAAACCTATGTCCGTTCGATGGCAAGGGCGCTGGCAAACGCCAGGTCGCGGGTATGCGAGAGGGAGATCAGGACGGTGGCGATTCCCTGGCGGTCGGCGGCGTGCTTGGCGCCGCCGCGGAGCGTCACCGTGGGCTTGCCCAACGGGTCGTTGAGAATCTCGATCTCGCGCCAGCCCATAGCTCTCCAGCCCAGGCCCAGCGCCTTCATCACCGCTTCCTTGGCCGCAAACCGGGCGGCCAGCCGCGCGCCGCGGGCCCGGGGGGACCGGGCGCGTTCATCTTCGGCAGTGGTAAAGATCCGGGCAACGAAGGCGTCGCCCCACCGGTCCAGGGCGTGTTCGATCCGCGCGACTTCGACGATGTCAATTCCCACCCCGCGAATCTGCATCAGGGTGTTTCGGCTTCGTCAACCAGCATGACGGGGATACCGTCGCGGACCGGATAGCGCCGCCCACACTTCGAACACACCAGCCTATCACCCAGCAGCTGAACGGGGGCTTTGTCTACCGGACACGCCAAGATCTGAAGCAACTCTTCGTCGATCACTGGGACTCCCACCGGGTAGTCGTTATTCTACGGTGACGCTCTTCGCCAGATTTCTCGGTTGATCGATATCATTCCCTCTCTCGCGAGCGACGTAGTAGGCAAAGAGCTGGAGCGGGATCATGGCCAGGACCGGTGCCAGCGCGTCCTCCACATCCGGGATCCGCAGGACCACGTCCGCGTGCTTGGCAATCTCTGTGTCGCCGTCGTAGGCGACCGCGATGATCTCGCCGCCGCGGGCTTTGACTTCCTGGATATTCGACAGCGTCTTCTCATACACCGGCCGCTGTGTCACCAGCGCGAACACCGGCACGCCGGGCGAGACCAGCGCCAGCGTTCCGTGCTTGAGCTCTCCGGCCGCAAGCGCCTCGGAGTGCACGTAGGAAATCTCCTTGAGTTTCAGCGAGCCCTCCATCGCCACCGCATAGTCCAGCCCGCGCCCGATGAAGAACATGTGCTCGCGGTCCGCCAGCCGGGCGGCCAGGGCGGCGACCTCGGCCTCGCGCCGCAGCGCCGCCTGTGCCTTGCCGGGCAGCGCCTTCAGCCCCGCGATAAGCTCCTGGCCCCGCTGAGCGCTGAGCACTCCGCGGCGCAGGCCCAGGTCGAGCGCCATCATGTGGAGCGCGACGAGCATGGTAAGATACGCTTTGCTGCTGGCCACCGCGATCTCCGGGCCGGCCCGGATGTACAGGATGTCGTCCGCCTCGCGGCTGAGGGTGCTGCCGACGACATTGGTGATCGCCGCGACCCGCGCGCCCCGGCGGCGCGCTTCACGGGCGGCGGCGAGAGTGTCGGCCGTCTCTCCGGACTGGCTGATCGCAATCGCCAGCGTGTTCGGTCCGATCAGCGGCTCACGGTAGCGCAGCTCCGATGCCAGCTCCGGCTCGGCGGGGATCTGCGCCCAGTGTTCGAGGAGCCACCGTCCGACCAGCCCCGCATGATAGGCTGTCCCGCACGCGGTGATCCAGATCTGACGCAGCCGCGACACATCGTCGTGCGTATATCTGACCCCGTCCAGTTCCGGCGCACCCGGCGCGTCCAGCCGGCCCATCATCGTCTCCTGCAGCGCGCGCGGCTGTTCGTGGATCTCCTTCAGCATGAAGTGAGGGTAGCCGCCCTTCTCCGCCGCCTGCGCGTCCCAGGTGACGTGCATCGGTTGCTTCGCCACCTGCGACCCGTCCAGGCGCTGGATGCTCGCGCCGCGCGCGGTCATCACCGCCATCTCACCGTCCTCGATCACCAGCACGTCCCGGGTGTGCGAGAGCAGCGCCGGAATGTCCGAGGCCAGAATTGTCTCGCGCTCACCCAGTCCGATGATCAGCGGGCTGATCTGCCGGACAGCCACAATCCGGTCGGGCTGGTCGCTGCACAACACCACGATCGCATACGCTCCTGCCGTCTGACGCAAGGCGCGGCGCACCGCATCCTCCAGCGGCAACTGGGAACCGTTGAGTTCCTCCTCGATGAGGTGGGCAAGGACTTCCGTGTCGGTGTCAGAGCGGAACGTGTGGCCGCGCGCCAGTAGCGCTTCCTTCAGCGGCAGGAAGTTTTCAATGATGCCGTTGTGGATGACGACGACTCGGCCTGAACAGTCGCTATGGGGATGGGCGTTCTCGTCGGTGGGCAGGCCGTGCGTCGCCCACCGCGTATGGCCGATGCCGACGGTCCCGTCCAAGTGCGGGCCGGTGGCGATCCCCTCGAGCTTCGCGAGCTTGCCGGCCGTCTTGCGCACTTCGATGTGGCCGCCGTTCAGCACGGCCACACCGGCCGAGTCATACCCGCGGTATTCCAGACGGCGCAGCCCATCAAGCAAGATGGGCAGCGCACTGCGGTGCCCCACGTACCCCATGATGCCGCACATGACCTCTCCAGTCGCCCTTCCGGGCTCAAGAAGATTTGTAATACTGGAACGGTTGGGAAAATGCAAATCGCAGGCAACGAAGGAGACCGGCGACAGCGTCTCCTGCTCCCCGCGATGTTGTCCTAGCAGCCTTCTGGACCGGGGTTACCCCCGGTGTTTGTGAGCTGCTTGCCTCCGACAGGCGTCGGAGCGGTGCAGGCCCGGATCCAGGCCTAGGGTCACCCGCCGATGGTCCGAGTTCCCCTCCCTCGTCACCCCTAACCGCTGAACAAGGGATTAAGGCTCCCTAATCCCGCCGTCGCGTTTAGGGGTCAGGCGCTATGGCACCACTAAAACAGTCTCACCTCCCATCCTAGTTACGCCGTTTGAGACCAAGTAGACCATATCGTAATGTCCGTGTCTACCGCTATTCCTTGCCGCGTTCCTTCATCCTTTGGCTCAGCGCCAACCAGAGCAGTCGCGGCAGGCCGGCCGCTACCCGCCAGCGCCGCGGCTCTCTCACTACTCTGTATGCCCACTCCAGCCCGGCCCGCTGCGCCCAGCGAGGCGCCCGCTGCGCCCGGCCCGCCAGCACGTCGAGTGTTCCGCCGACTCCCATGCTCACCGGCACGCCCAGGCGGTCGAGGTGTTGGGCAATCCAGAGCTCCTGGCGGGGAAAGCCCATCCCGACAAACAGAATGTGGGGCCGGGCCCGATGGATGGCGGCGATGACGGCCGCGTCATCCTGCACATATCCATGATGCACGCCGGCCACCACGAGCCCCGGATGCCGCCGGCGGAGCGCATCTGCCGCCTCCTCGGCAACCCCAGGGGCAGCCCCCAGCAAGTAGATCGGATACCCCTCCGCCGCCGCAAGACCGGCCAGGTCGTCGGCAAGCTCTACACCGGGGACCCGCGCCGGCGCCGGGCGTCCCAGGATCCGGGCCGCGACCGCAACCCCGGCACCGTCGGCAACGGCAAGCGCCGCCCCGTTGAGCACGCCCCGGATGCGCTCATCGCGGGCGGCCTGCACGAGCATCACGCCGTTCACGGTCACGACCTGGTGGGCACCACCGTCGCGCAGCAGGGCCCGCACCGCCTCGACCGCCCCGGCGCTGGTGAGATGGTGCACCCGCACGCCCAGAATGTTAGACGACTCCACGCCGCGCCTCAGGTCCGGCGGCCGCCCAGTTCGTGAGCGATCACGTCGGCCAGGTGGCCGGCCAGCGACTCGGCCTCGCCCTGGTCCTCAGCCTCGACCATCACACGGACCAGAGGCTCTGTGCCGGACGGCCGGACGAGGACGCGTCCGCGGGCTCCAAGGGTGCGCTCCGCATCGGTGATGGCAGTCTGAATAGACGGGCGGTCCGCCATCGGCGTGCGGCCCGCCACAGTGACGTTGAGCAGCACCTGAGGAAAGCGTTCGATCGGCGCGGCGAGCTCGGACAGCGGCCGCCCGCTCTCCAGCATGACGTTCACCAGCTGGACCGCGGTGATGGCGCCGTCACCGGTCGTCGCGTGGTCGAGGAAGATGACATGCCCGCTCTGTTCGCCGCCCAGGCTGGCGCCCAGCTCACGCATTCGCTCCAGCACGTAGCGGTCGCCGACTCTCGTACGTTCCAGCGTGATGCCGGCGCGGTGCAGCGCCACCTCGAGGCCCAGGTTGGACATCACCGTCGCGACCACGGTCCGGCGCGCCAGCTTCCCGTGCGCGTCCATGTGCATCGCACAGATGCCCATGATCGCGTCGCCGTCGAGGATGCGGCCGGTCTCATCGACCGCGATCACCCGGTCGGCGTCGCCGTCGTGGGCGAAGCCCACGTCTGCGCCGTGCTGCTGGACCGCCTGCTGGAGCACGCCGGGATTCGTCGAGCCGCAGCCCACGTTGATACGGGCGCCGTCGGGATCGTCGTTGATGGCGATCACCGTGGCGCCGAGCTGTTCCCACAGGGTCGGCGCTGTGCGGCAGGCCGCGCCATACGCGCAGTCCACGACCACACGCAGGCCGCCCAACGAACCCGGACCTAGTGATGCGACGTGGTCCACGTAGACGTCCGCGGCATCCGGGAGGTCCTCGGCACGGCCGATGTGCAGGCCGACCGCGCGGCGGAGGTCGTGGCGGTCCATGACCGCCTCGACGGCGTCCTCGACACTATCCGGCAGTTTGTATCCGTCCCGCGCGAAGAACTTGATCCCGTTGTCTTCGACAGGGTTGTGCGACGCGGAGATAACGATCCCGGCCGAGGCGTCGAGATGCCGGGTCAGGTACGCGACGGCCGGCGTGGGCAGGATGCCGCCGCGCATCACGATGCCGCCGGCCGCACAGACCGCCGCGGTCAGCGCCGCTTCGAGCATCGGTCCGGACAGGCGGGTGTCGCGTCCCACGAAGAACCGCCCCCCGCCCTCGGCGGCCAGCACGTGCGCCGCCGCGCGGCCGAGCCGGAACGCCAGCTCGGGCGTCAGGTCCGCGTTGGCGACGCCGCGTACGCCGTCAGTCCCGAACAGCCGGCCCACTTAACTCCCTTTCCGGATGACAACCAGGACCGTGCTCGGCCGGATGGACAATACTCGCACCTGCGCCGGCAGATCGATCTGCAGCGGGGCGCGCCGACGCCCTTCCGAAAAATCCGTACCATCCACGCGGGCCACGAGATCGGTGGACCGCAGGCGGCTCACGATAGCCACCGGACCCTCGACCTGCACGTCGACCACCGCCGGGTCCACGCGCACCCCCAGGCCGTTCGGCGTATTCTCCACGCGGACCCGGACCTGGGCCACGACCCTCGCGGCCATCGCGGGCGCAATCTGGACCGCGACGCGCACGCGCACCGGCCTGACGACATCGGGAGACCCGGCCAGGGCGACTTCACGCACGACGTCGGCGGTCTTACCGGTGATGTCAACGGGCTCGGTGCGGACCATCTCGATCTCCGCCAGCCGTTCCGGCAATCCCGACACCGTGATCGTCGGTGGGGTCACGCGCACGCCGAGCAGGCTGTAGCCGTAGGCCGGCTCGCCGGCGATCTCGGGAATGACGGCCACGAGCTTCGTGGTCGTGCGCGGGACCCGCGGGTTCTGCGTCGAGACAACGTAGTACCACGACGTCACGGCGATGGCAAAGGACAAGAGCAGGAGAAGACGTTGCTCATTCAGCAGGCGGCGCGGCCTCATGCGCGTCGGATGGTCCGCCACCAGCGCCAGGGTGCGGCGCCGCGGCGGGGCTCGGCGGCGAACAGCTCCAGCAGCGCGGCCTTGAGCTCCTCTTCCGACAGCCCGCGGACGAGGTCGCCCTCCCGCGCGAGCGTGACGGTCCCGGTTTCCTCGGAGACGATGATGGCGACGGCGTCGGTCTGTTCAGTAACACCCAGCCCGGCCCGGTGCCGCGTCCCCAGCGTCCGGGTCACAGCGGGGTTTTCCGACAGCGGCAGCAGACAGCCGGCGGCAATCACGCGGTTGCCGCGGATAATCGCCGCCCCGTCGTGCAGCGGCGAGTTGGGAAAGAACAGGCTGATCAGCAGCTGCACCGTCACGACCGCATCGACCTTGATGCCGGTCTCGATGAAATCGGCGAGGCCGGTCTGACGCTCCAGCACGATGAGTCCGCCGATCTTCCGCAGGCCCAGGATGCGCGAGGCGCGGGAGACGTCGTTGATCAGACGGATGGCCTCCTCACGGCCCAGCCCGTGCGGGACAAACCCGCTGACCAGCACGCCGCCGCGCCCGAGCTGTTCGAGCATCCGGCGCAGCTCCGGCTGGAAGATGACCAGCAGCGCAATAGGAATGACGACGCCCAGGTACTGCAGCACATACTGCAGCGTGTACAGCCCCACGGCGCGGCTGAAGGCGTACGCGCCGATGAGGATAACCACGCCCGTCACCAGCTGCACCGCCCGCGTCCCGCGGATCAGCAGGAGGAGCTGGTAGATCAGCGCCGTCACGATCAGAATATCTAGGATGTCGAGAATCCGCAGGTCGAACGGCACTTTAGGTCTCCACGTGTCTCACAATATCAAGGATAGCAGCGCTTTTTGGGCATGGAGCCGGTTCTCTGCCTGGTCGAGCACGATCGAGTGTGATCCGTCCAGGACGTCGCTGGAAATTTCCTCCCCGCGGTGGGCCGGCAGGCAGTGGAGCACGACGGCGTGCGGCGCCGCGCGCGCTACCAGCGTGGTGTTGACCTGGAATCCCCCAAACGCGGCGAGTTTGGCCGCCCGTTCCCCCTCCTGCCCCATGCTGACCCAGACGTCTGTGTAGATCGCATCCGCGCCCCGGGCGGCGGCTGCCGGATCGGCGCCGGCGTCGATGTGGCTGCCCGAGGTGGAAGCGATCTCCCGCGCCCGGGCGACGATCGCCGGGTCGGGAGCGTAGCGCGGCGGCGTCGCGACCGCCACGTGCATGCCGACCTTGGCGGCCCCCAGCAGGAGGGAGTGGCACACGTTGTTCCCGTCGCCGACCCAGGCGACGCGCAGTCCGTCCAGGTGCCCAAACCGTTCCCGGAGGGTGAGCAGGTCGCCCAGCGTCTGGCAGGGATGCTCGAGATCCGATAATCCGTTGACGACCGGGACGCGGGCGTGCTCGGCCAGCAACTGCACGGTCCGGTGGGCGAAGGTCCGGGCCATGATCCCCTGGACCCAGCGCTCAAGGTTGCGGGCAACGTCCGGGACGGTTTCTCTGGTCCCCAGCTGGACGTCCTGGGGCGCCAGGTAGATGGCATAGCCGCCCAGTTCCCACATGCCGGTCTCGAAGGTCACGCGCGTGCGCAGCGACGGTTTCTCAAAGATCATGGCAAGGACCCTGCCGGCCAGGAGAGGCGGCCGGTCGCCTGCCTTGGAACGGCGCTTGAGGTCCACGGCCGTGTCCAGCACGAGACGGACTTCCTCGGGCGAGAGGTCGTCCATCGACACGAGATCTCGACCGCGCAGGTTCACCTGGGCACCTTTTGTCTGGACACCCACGCCTTCACCACGTCCTCCAGATCGGGTTTCGTGGTCTCCTGCAATTCGTATCGTACACGGACGGCCGGCTTGCGGATGCTGATGGCGCGCCGCAGATCCACCGGCGTCCCGATGATCACGACGTCACAGTCGGCGGCGTCAATTGTCTCCTGCAACTCCCTCATCTGCCGCTCTCCGTACCCCATCGCGGGCAGGACCGGGCCCAGGTGCGGGTACCGCTTGAAGATCTGCCGGATCGACCCCACTGTGTACGGACGCGGGTCGACCAGGTCGCGCACCCCGAACGTCCGGGCGGCGATGACTCCGGCGCCATACGCCATGCCGCCGTGCGTCAGCGTCGGCCCGTCCTCCACGACCAGCGCGCGCGCATCCGAGATCAGCACGGGATCGTCCACGCGCACCGGGGAGGCGGCTTCGATGATGACCGCCCGCGGATTGACCCGCGCGGTGTTGGCCCGGACGAGCGCGACGTCCTCGGGGCGGGCCGTATCCACCTTGTTGATAACGACGACGTCCGCCATCCGCAGGTTCGTCTCACCGGGGTGATAGGTCAGCTCGTGCCCCGCTCGGTGGGGATCCGCCACCACAATCTGCAGGTCCGACCGCAGGAACGGAAAGTCGTTGTTGCCGCCGTCCCACACGATGACGTCGGCCTCCCGCTGGGCCTGCCGGACCACATCGCCGTAGTCGACGCCCGCATACACGACAGTGCCGGCGGCAATGTGCGGTTCGTACTCCTCACGCTCTTCAATGGTCACGCCGTAGCGGTCGAGGTCGTCGAAGGTCGCAAACCGCTGCGCCCGCTGGCGGACAAGGTCGCCGTACGCCATCGGGTGACGGATCACCGCGATGCGGCGGCTCAGCGCCTTCAGGATCCCGGTCACCCGGCGGGTCGTCTGGGACTTGCCGGCGCCCGTCCGCACGGCGCAGATGCTGACGACCGGCACCCGGGCGGCGAGCATCGTCGCATTCGGCCCAAGGAGCACGAGGCCGGCGCCCGCGGCCATCGCGATCGACCCGAGGTGCATGACGTGCTCGTGGGAGACGTCGCTATACGCAAACACCACCTGGTCCACGCGCAGCCGGTGGACTAGATCCGGCAGTTCGTCCTCCGCGTAGATGGGAATGCCGTCGGGGTACAGCGGCCCGGCGAGCGGCGGCGGATAGAGCCGCCCCTCGATGTCGGGAATCTGGGTGGCCGTAAAGGCGACGACCTGGTAGTCGGAACGCCCGCGGAAGTAGACGTTAAAGTTGTGGAAGTCCCGACCGCCGGCGCCGAGGATGACGACCCGGGTGCGGGACGCCGGCCGCCTCGGACGCGCAAGCTGGCGGGCATGCCGCGTGCCGCGCTGGCGGACTCTTATCTTCGACATCGCTGGCTCCGGCCCACCATCTTCTGTGCACCTGTGGACAAACCCTTGACCG
Source organism: bacterium (assembly GCA_044868695.1). Classification (GTDB taxonomy): domain Bacteria; phylum Sysuimicrobiota; class Sysuimicrobiia; order Sysuimicrobiales; family Kaftiobacteriaceae; genus JBIOWP01. Next base: position 38,887 of record JBIOWP010000076.1, on the reverse strand, counting down.
TCATTGCGAGGGACCCGCAGCCCCATCCACAGCAGTCATCGCGAGGCCCCCTTCGACTCGCTCAGGGCAGGCTCTGGGCCGTGGCGATCTCCACTCACCCGGAGATTGCTTCGCCCTCCGGGCTCGCAATGACAGCCAAGATCACGGTGTAGCGTTTGGGATCGGTTCCGCCAGCCGCCGCGCACCGAAGTAGCGGGTCGTGTAGTACGACTCGTCAAGGGAAGAGACTGCGACTTCCCTGGCGCCGGACGATGCGTGAACGAACTTCCGCTCTCCCACGTAGATGCCAACGTGCGACGCCCCGGGGGCGTAGGTCGTAAAGAAGACCAGGTCCCCCGGCAGCAGCTCGGCCTGCGCCACGGGAACGCCCATCCGGTAGTAGTCGTAGGATCGCAGCCGGAGCAGATCCCGGGAGAAGGCCGAGAAGACAGCGTAGACGAAGCCCGAACAGTCCACCCCCCTGCTGGACTTCCCTCCCCAAACATATCTCGTCCCCAGGTACTGCATCGCCTCACGGACGATGACATCTCCGGTCGCCCGTCCGTATTCCGTTGGATCGGACGCCGGAGATGATTGCACGTCCTCCTCGCGCACCCATCCCACGTCGCCACCCGGCAGCTGCACCTCGTACCAGCCCTGAGATGTCTTCGTCACCCATAGTTCCGTCTGGGGAGCGACCAGGGCCAGGGTCCCAAAATAGGTGCCTGGGCCCCGGCGGACGCGCAGGGGCCGCTCGGTGGTAATGGTGTCGCCAGCGGTAATCGGCACCGGCTCGGAGGGCGCGGTTTCATCGTCGATGGGGACCTTGATCTTGATCGTCCGGCCCGGCGGCGGGATCTGGGGGGTCACCTTGACGCCGGGAACCACGAGGCGCTGCCCCGGCCGGATCAGGTCGGACTGCAGCGCGGTCGCCTTCCTCAGGGCGGCGACCGTCGTGCCGAACCGGCGGGCGATGGCATACAACGTGTCGCCTCTGACCACCGAATACCGGTAGCTCACCGTGCGAGCGGGAGCCGCCTTCTTCTTTGCCGCCTGCTTCGGTGTGGGTGCTTGAGCTTTTGCTTCCGTGCCTCGGTGTATCCGCGTTTCCGTCGTGGGGATTCTCAGCACTTGCCCGGGCCTGATGAGCGTGGGGTCGCTGAGCCCGTTGACCTCCGCCAACACATGGACCGTCACGCCGTACTCGCGGGCGATGCCGTAGAGGGTTTCGCCGGGACGCACCACGTGGCTCGCGCCCGCGGCCGCATGCCCCGTCGGGGTGAGGGTGACCAGCATAACGCTTGCGAGTATGATGGCCGCTACTGTTTTCCGGTGCATGACTCCGTCCGAGCCCGTCGTGGTACTAGGACCATGCCCACCCTGTGACGCGCCGTAGACACAAACACACAGGGAGGCACAACCCTCGTGGGTCTATGCCTCCCTGCGCCTCTCCCGTGACGCGACTACCGACTAGCGCTTCGAGTACTGGAACCCCTTCCGTGCGCGCTTGTGCCCGTACTTCTTGCGTTCCTTCATCCGGGGGTCGCGGGTGAGCAGCCCTTCTTTATGCAGCGCCGGGCGCAGGGTTTCGTCGTTGCGGGCAAGCGCCCGCGCGATCCCGTGGCGCACCGCGCCGGCCTGCCCGGAGATGCCGCCGCCGTCGACCGTCGCAAGGATGTCGAACCGGCCCTCGGCGTTGGTCACCTTGAGCGGCTGATGGATGATGGTCTGGAGCGGCAACCGGGGAAAGTACTCCTCAACCGGCCGCCCGTTGACGAGGATCTTGCCGCTGCCCGGGAGGAGCCGCACGCGCGCCGTCGCGTTCTTGCGCCGCCCCGTCCCGATCGAGATCGCCTGAACCGCCACCGTCTTCCCCCCTCAACCCTTCAAAGCGAACTTTTTCGGTTTCTGCGCGAAGTGCGGGTGCTCCGCTCCACCGTACACCTTCAGCCGGGTAATCAGCTTCCGCCCCATCGCGTTCTTGGGGAGCATCCCGCGGACCGCGTCGGTGATCACGTCTTGCGGCCTGGTCTTCAGAACGTCACCGATGGCGATGGCCTTGAACCCGCCGGCGTACCCGGAATGCCGGTACACCATCTTGTTCCGGGCCTTCCGGCCGGTGAGGCGCACCTTCGCAGCATTGATGACGATGACACCGTCGCCCGTGTCTACGGAGGGCGTGAACTCCGCCTTGTGCTTGCCCCGCAGGAGCACGGCGATCTGCGTCGCCAGCCGGCCCAAAATGGCCCCGTCGGCGTCAATCACATGCCATGTGTGAGTCGCGTTCTCTCTGGTCGGCAGGAAGGTCTTCATCGGCGCAGCCCATTCTACCCGCGCCCAGCGCAGAGTGTCAACGATTTTCGGGGTTGACAAGCCTGCGCACTCCGAGAAAACGTGCCGCGTAGAAGGAATCGTCCAGCGGGGTAACAGTGACCCCGCCCGCCGTCGAGGATGCATGGATGAACATCCCTTCGCCCACGAAAATCCCCATGTGCGACGGCCCGGGGTCGTCGGTCGTGAAGAACACCAGGTCGCCCGGAAGCAGGGCCTGGGGCTCGACGGGCCTGCCCGCCCGGAAGTATTCGTAGGAGCGGAGCCGGCCGAGCGAGGGAACGTAGCGGGCGAATACGCGATAGACGAAACCTGAGCAGTCCAGGCCGCGGTCGGATTCGCCACCCCACAGGTAGGGGATGCCGCGGTAGCGCATCGCCTCTGCCACGATCTTCCCGCCGAGCGTCCCCTCCTTGACGATCCGGACGAAGGCCACCTTCGGCACGGGAACGGGTTTCGGGACCGGCAGATGGCGCTGCGCGAGCACGGCGACGGCGGCGCGCGTGGGAATCAGCAGCCGCTGGCCCGGCAGGATGATGTCCGTCCACAGGCCGTTGGCGAGCTTGATGGCTTCGACGGTCACCCGGTACCGCCAGGCAATCCCCAGCAGCGTGTCGCCCGGCCGCACCCGGTGAATCGCGATCAGCGCGGGCTGGCCCGCCCGTGCCACAGATTGTGGAACGTCCGCCGCAGCCGTGCCCGCCCCAAGGGCCACAAGCGCACCTGCGCACAGACACACCCGCACGGCATTCGTTAGAGGTCTCATTGGAGTAAAGGTAAGGTTCGTGGTATCTGGTGCATGCCCCCGCTGTGGGAGCGGGTAGACTTTAGGTTTGCTCGATGACCGAGGAATCCCCGATGTTCAACTTCCCGGTCACTCCCCGGACTACAGCGCGGTCCCCGACGATTGACTGCTCGATACGGGCATCCTCGACCACCGCGGACGCGCCTACAATGGAGTCCTTCACGTGGGAGTTGACGACGCGGGCGCCCTCCCCGATCGATGCGTGAGGACCTACAACGGACCCTTCGAGGGCCGCCGTCGCGCTGACGTAGGACGGCGCGATCACATGTGACTTTCCCCCGCCCGGGATCGGCGGCGGTGCCAATGTCAGCAGATCCCGGTTCGCCTGCAGGAGCGCCTCCACCGTTCCGCAGTCGTACCAGTGCTGCACGGGAAACGTCCCCATCCGCTCGCCGGCGTCGATCATTAACTGCAGCGCGTCCGCCAGCCAGAACTCTCCCTTCATCCGCCGATCCTCCGACACCAGCCGCTCCAGCGCCGTTCGCAGCATCGAGGTGTTCCTTATGTAGTACGCACCGATGACGGCCAGTTTGCTGGGAGGCTGGCTGGGCTTTTCGACAATCCGGCGGATGCGGCCGGAGCCGTCCAGTTCCACGACCCCGAGCCGCCGCGGGTCCTCGACCTCCATCACGCCGGCCATGGACTGGGGGCTGCGCACCAGCCCGGCCAGATCCCCCTTGATGATCGTGTCCCCGAAGATGACGACCGCTGGTTCCCCGTCGAGGTGTTCCCGGGCCACGTAGACGGCGTGCCCGTTGCCCAATGGCTCAGACTGCGGAACACAGCGCACCCCCACCGTCCGGTAGCGCCCGCGCACGAATGCCTCGATCTGATCGCCGAGGTACCCGACCACCAGGATCACCTCGTCGACCCCGACGGCGGTGAGCTCATCGATGATGTGCGCCAGGATGGGCTTGCCGGCGACCTGCAGGAGCGCCTTCGGCTGCGTGTACGTATGCGGCCGGAGGCGCGTGCCGACACCTGCTGCGGGGATGATGGCCTTCATCAGTCCGTGGGCTCCAAGACCTGGCGCATTGGGCGCATCGGGATACCCGCTTCGCCGCACGCCAGCGCGATCCGGTCGAGATCTGCGCGCTGCAGTGAGGGAGCCGCAACCAGCACTTCCTCGACCCGGTGCTGGGCGGCGAGCGCCGGAATATCGCGAAAACCTCCCAATACCGACAGCCCGCGAATGATCGCGCCCTGTTTGACCGGATCGTCGTCCACAAAGCCGACGGGGCGATAGCGAAGGGCAGGATTGTATCGGATCTCATGAAGGAGGAGTACGCCGCCTTGTCCGGCTCCGGCGATCAGCACCCGCCGGCCCCCTGCACGCAGGGTGGTGAAATACTCCTGCAGGACGCGGATGGAGACACGGATCCCAGCCAGAAGCCCCAGTGTTAGGACCCAGTCGATAACAAGGGCGGCGCGGGACTGGTCGATCAAGCGGGTCCACATGAAGAGCACCCCCGCCGCGAAAACCGATCCCAGCGTGATTCCTTTGACCAGTGGGACGAGATCCAGCAAACCGATGTACCGCCAGTCCCCCCGGTAGACACCGGCCAGATAGAGGGCGGCAATCTTGACGCCAACGATTAATGGAAGCGACTGCCCCATGCGCCGGGCGATGCTTCGCGGAATGTCCGCTTCAAATCGCAAGAGGTACGCTCCAAGATAGGCAACGCAGATGAGGGTCAAATCCAGCAGCATCTCTAGCAAACGGCGTTTGTACATCACTTGCCACAAAACGACCATCCGGTCCCCTACGGGCCACCCGCCCTCGCGGTACACTCGGACGCGTGTGAGGACGACGCCGACCGCCACGAGCCCGCACCCCAGCCCTCCGGCTAGGACGAGACCCGTCCACACGCCGAGTTGCGCCGCGGCCAGGGCGGCGGCCGCCGCGAGCAGGCTCATGGTATACAGCCATATGACGGCCTGCCGCTCAGACAACCCAAGAATGACCAAGCGATGAGACGGGTGATCCTTGCCGCCCTGGAACAGCCGACGGCCGTTGAACAGACGGGCCAGTGTCACCACGGTCGAGTCGAAGATGGGAATGCTCAAGACCATGAGGGGCACGATGAGCGCCAGTGCAACATTGGTGACGTGCCTCACCGTGCCCCAAAGCGCCAGAACCGCGAGCGTGAACCCCAACAGCCCACTTCCGGAATCGCCCATGAAGATTTTCGCGGGACTGAAGTTGAAGAACAGGAACCCAGCGCAGGCGCCTGCCAGCAAGAACGCGACGATCGCGCCGGAGGAATCGTGCACCCTGAGTGACAGCGCTCCGAGTGCGACCGCAGTGATCAGTCCGACGCCCGAGGCCAGACCGTCCATGTTGTCCAGCCAGTTCACCGCGTTGGTGATGGCCAGAATCCACAACAAGGCCAGGGGAATCCCGAGCAGATCCGGAAGCGGCGCGAACGAAATCCGGAACAGCAATGGGATCGCCGCGCCGATGATAAGAAGGGCGAACTTCGACGGATTGGCCAGACCGGCAAGATCATCGATCAGCCCGATCAAGAAAATGAAGGCCCCGCCGATCACGAGCCCCCACATTTGCGCCGGCCACGGCTGAGGCACCCATACGGCCACACCAACTGCCAACGCAGCAGCAATCGCAGGCCCACCGGGCCGTGGTACGGGGGCCGTATGCCAGCGGTCGGGTCGCGGCGCATCGACGCGGCCGAGGCGCAGGAGCACACGCCGGGCGGCTGCGGTGAGCAGCGCGGTCGCGACGACACTGAAGGCCAAGGCCGCCGCGACGCGTTCCAGCACGTCCACACGCCCCTCCGCTAGAGCGGGATGATCCGGTCGCCGGCCCGGGCTAGCCGTCTGGTGGCATTCCGGGTATCAAATACGAGCGTCGCGTTGCGCGCCACCAGGTCATAATCCACACCGTCGTGGTCGGTCAGGATCACGACGCAGTCTGCCCCGCCAACGGCCTCGCCGGTCAGAGGAACGGAGAGGTATTCCTCACCGTTCAACACGATGCGCGGGACGAACGGGTCGTGGTACGCAATCGCCGCCCCGCGCCGCCCCAGGCGCTCGAGCACCCTGAGAGCCGGTGATTCCCGCACATCGCCGACGCCGTGCTTGTACGCCACACCTAGGCCAAACACCCGGGCTTCCGGGACGCTCTTGCGAGCATACACATTGATCGCCTCCATCACCCGGTCGGCGACGTAGTCAGGCATGCTCTCGTTGATCTCAGCCGCCAGGGCGACGAACCGCGTGTTGAAGTCGAACTCTTTGGCCTTCCAGGACAGATAGTAGGGATCGATTGCGATGCAGTGTCCACCTACGCCTGGGCCAGGGTAGAACGGCATAAACCCGAAAGGCTTGGTCGCGGCCGCATCAACGACCTCCCAGACGTTAACCCCCATCCGGTGACAGAGATGCGCGAGTTCATTGACAAGTGCGATGTTGACGCTGCGGAACACATTTTCCAGCAATTTGGTCAGTTCCGCCGCTTTCGCCGATGACACCGGATGGACGGAGACCACCACCTGTTCAAACAGCAGTTGGGCCAGCGCCGTGCAGGCGGGCGTTATTCCGCCGACGACTTTGGGGATGTCCTTCGTGGCGAAGGTTGCGTTCCCAGGATCGATGCGTTCCGGTGAAAACGCCAGGAAGTAGTCCGTGCCCACGCGGAGCCCGGAGCCAGCCAGCAGAGGCAGCGCCACCTCCTCGGTCGTCCCGGGATAGGTAGTGCTCTGTAGTACGACCAGTTGTCCCGCGTGTAGGTGCCGGGCCACCTCCTGCAGGGCCGAGATAACGAATCGCAGGTCGGGCTCCTTTGTGGCGGTGAAAGGCGTTTGCACACAGATCACGACCACATCAGCGGTGGCGAGGCTGGAGAATTCACTCGACACCTGAAGCCGTCGCTGGGCCACGAGAGGGGCAACCACCTGGCCGGGCACATCACCCACATACGAGTGACCCCGCGCCACAGCCTCCACGCGACGACGGTCGACATCGATCCCCATGACCGAAAAACCCACACGGGCAAACTCCACGGCGAGCGGAAGGCCGACATAGCCCAGTCCGATGATGCCCACCGACGCCTGGCGGGTGCGAATGCGCTCTCGCAAGAGATGCACCGTGGCGCCCATCGCGTGCTCCACTTTCATGCGATCATGTCCCCCTCGCCGGCGTCATAGGCGATCACCGCCCACAGGATGTCGTCGAGCGTCTTGGTCGGCCGATAATCGATGGTCTGCCGCAGCTTGCTGATGTCCGGGACCCGGTAGTAGATGTCTTCGAATCCTCGTCCCAACGCCTCCTCATAGGGCACATGCACGATTTCCGATAAAGTCTCTGTCATTCGCTTCACGCGCTCGGCCAGGCCACGGATGGACGTCGGCTCGTCGCTGCCGATGTTGAAAACCTCTCCCACGGCGGCAGGAGTCTCCATCAGGGCGCAGACCGCGTGCACGGTATCGCCCACCCACCCAAAGCTGCGCACCTGTGTCCCATCGCCGTAGACTGTGATCGGCTGGCGCGCGAGCGCCTGTTTGACAAAGCGCGGCACGACCATCCCGTACGCGCCGACCTGACGGGGACCGACCGTGTTGAAGAACCGCCCGATCACCACCGGCAGGCCCCGTTCCGAGTGGTACGCTCGCGCCAAGTACTCGTCGAGCGCCTTCGACCCTGCGTAGCACCAGCGCATCGACATTCCAAACGTGAGGTCATCTGACTCCTTGAACCGACCGCCGTTATTCCGGACGTCTTTGCCGTACACTTCGGAGGTTGATGCGAAGAACACCGGCCGGCCGTGACGGAGTGCCGCCTCCAGCACGACCTCCGTTCCTTTCACATTCGTCTCGATCGTCCGCACCGGCTGGTCAATCACGAGCTTCACGCCGACGGCCGCAGCCAGATGGAACACACGGTCGCAGATGCGGACTTCCCCGTCGACCTCCGCGGGGTCTTGGACCGAGCCCTGCGTGAATCTCACTCGAGCGTTGGTCCTCAGGTGGCGAATGTTGTTCAGCCGCCCGGTGGACAAATCATCCAAGAGTGCGACATCGTCGCCCTGGGCCAGTAACGCGTCCGCGAGGTGGGAGCCGATAAACCCCGCACCACCCGTGATAAGCGACCTCATGTCCCCCTCTCCGCGGGCAGCCCTCGGCTTCGCAGTAGCCCTTCATAATACGCTGCCACGTCGCTCATGAGCCGTTCGGCGCTGAACCGAGGGTAGGCGGCTGCACGCGCCGCCGTCCCCATCCGGCGGCGCAGATCGGCGTCGCCGAGGAGCCGGAGGACGGCTTCCGCGAGCGCGCCCGGATCTTTTGGGGGAACCAGCAGACCCGTCACGCCATCCACGATGAGGTCGGGCACTCCACCGACCCGTGTGGCCACGACCGACCTTCCCGCCGTCATGGCCTCGATCACCGACACCGGCGTCCCCTCGTGCAGCGAGGATAGGACCACTACATCGAGATCTGGATACACTCGCTCCAGGTCCTTTCTCCACCCTGCGAAACGAACCTCCCGCGTCAGCCCGAGGCGGCGCGCGAGGCGTTCCAATGTCGAACGCTCAGGACCATCTCCGACAAGGACGAGCACGCTCTCAGGGTGCACCCTGACCACGTGGACCATTGCCTGGAGTAGGTCGGGCACGCGCTTGATACCGACGAGGCGCCCGATGGCCCCCACGAGCGGCGCATCATCGGACACGCCCAGTTCCCTGCGGAACGCCCCTCGTGGGGCCTGGTCCCGAATGAACCGATCCAGATCGAGGCCGAGGAGTATGACCGAAATCTTCCCGGCAGGAGCGATCTTCAGTCGGACCAACTCGGCGGCTACTTCTTGACTCACGGCGATGACGCCGTCCATCAGCCTGGCGAGCCCCCGCTCGATCCAGACGATCATCCGGGTCCCGATGCGAGCATAGTACCCGCTGAACAACGTCCCATGGAATGTCTCCACAACAATTGGCACACGGGCAAGGCGGGCTGCAAGACCGCCCAGGACGCGGGCTTTCAGCAGATGCAGATGGACGATGCTCGGCTGCTCCCGCCTGAACAGCCGGTACAGGGCAAGAAATGCCCGGACATCACTGACAATCGGAGCGCCGTTGCGCAGAAACGGAATCCACCGTACCGCCAACTGGTGGCGAAGCGCGAGGTCGGACATGTCACCTTCGTTCTGGTCGACCTGCCCGGCGACCAGCATCGAGGGGAAACCGCGGGCAGGCAGATGCGCGGTGAGTAGGATCACATGCTGTGCGGGGCCGCCGATGTTCAGGCGGGTGATCAGGCGCACGACCTTGGCGTCAAACGCGGCACGCGTCACAGGGTCTGGATCTCGCTGGCCCAGGCGCGGTGACTCTGATACCAGCGGACGAGCGCGGCGACACCATCGGCGAATCGCGTACGGGGCTGCCAGGACAGCAGCCGCTTCGCCTTTGCGATGTCCGCCCAGGTGGCCGGGACATCCGCCGGATGCGCGGGCCGATATTCTACGGCTGCTTTCCGGCCGACGAGATCCTCGATCATCCTAACCGCCGTGTTGATCGCAATGGGGTCGTCAGATCCGAGATTGATGACCTCCCAGCCCATCGGGGCGAGCGCCGCCAAGGTCCCGCGCGCAATATCGTCCACGTAGGTGAAATCACGCCGCTGCGTCCCGTCCCCGAAGACCAACACCGGTCGACCCTCGCTGATCCATTGGACGAAACGAAACAAACTCATGTCGGGTCTGCCCCCCGGTCCATACACCGTAAAGTAGCGCAGCATCGAAACGTCCAGCCCCCAGGATTGATGGTAGACAAAACACAGCAGCTCGCTCGCCATCTTCGACGCCGCGTACGGCGACAGGGGGCGATCGGTCGGCTGACCTTCACGGAACGGGATGTTGCCGCGCCCATACACGCTGGAGGTTGACGCCTGCACGAACTTTGGAACACCATGAGCCCGGCAGAGCTCCAGGAGATGAAGGGTTCCGCTTAAATTCGTCTGATAGTATGCCTGCGGGTCCTCCAGGCTCTGTTGCACTCCCGCGCGAGCAGCGAGGTTGATCACCGCTCCAAACGCGGGGCGGGATGCTGGAGGCCCAAAGATGTCCCGCATTCCCGCGGCGTCGGTGAGGTCCACGCAGTGGAAGGCGAACCGCTCCCGGCCCTCAAGCTGTCGCAGCCGCCACTGTTTGAGGCGGACGTCATAGGCAGTGTTGAGATTATCCAGGCCCACGACCTCGTGGCCCTGATCGAGCAGCAGCTCGGTTGTCTTCCACCCGATGAATCCGGCGGCGCCGGTCAGCAGGACGCGCATCGAAAACCTACCACCGAATTCGACCGGCAACCGGAAACCGCGCGAGGGTATCCGCCAGTACGCGTTTGATGTGCTGCAGGTCGGCCTCAGTTCTCGCTTCGGCCCGTATCACCAATGCAGGCTGGGTGTTACTCGCCCGGATCAGCCCCCACCCCTCGTCGAACAGCACGCGCGCCCCATCCACATCGATGACGTGGTGGGTGCGTCTGAAGACGTCCGCGATTTCCCGCACAACATCGAACTTGGCCTCATCCGGGCAGTCCACGCGGATTTCCGGTGTGATGTGCGAGCGAGGAACGTCCGCCAGCAGCGCGGACAAGGGGCGGTCCGCGTGGGACAGGATCCTGAGCAGCCGGGCGGCAGCGTAGACGGCATCGTCATAGCCATAGTACTCGTCGGCGAAGAACATATGGCCCGACATTTCCCCGGTGAAGACGGCACCCACTTCTTTCATCTTTGCTTTGATCAAGGAGTGGCCGGTCTTGTAGAAAACAGGCCGGCCACCCAGCCGGGCAATCTCGTCGTATAGCATCTGGGAGCACTTGACCTCGACGATCCCCACCGTGCCAGGATGTTTCGGCAGAATCTCACGCCAGAAGAGGATCATCAGTGTGTCGCCCCAGATGATTTCCCCGCGATCATTGACGACACCGATCCGGTCACCGTCGCCGTCCAGCCCGATTCCGACATCGGCGCGCTCCCGGCGCACGGTGGCGATCAGATCCTGAAGGTTCTCCGGTTGCACGGGGTCGGGATGGTGATGCGGGAACCGCGGGTCTGAGTCGCAGTACAGCCGGACGAGATCGACGCCGAGGTCTTCCAGGACCCGGGGGGCGATGAGACTGGCGGTCCCGTTCCCGCAGTCCAGCACGACCCGAAGCCTCCGGGGGCCGAGCGCGATCTTCTCCGTCAGCATCGTGCGATACGCGGGGACGACGTCGCGTTCCTCCTCCCTCCCGCTGCCGGAGACGGTCTCTCCGGCGTCCGCCAGGCGGCGGACCGTCTGGATCTCGTCCCCGTAGATCGTGCCAAACCCATGCGCGAGCTTGAACCCGTTGAATTCGCGCGGATTGTGGCTCGCGGTAATCATGACGCCTCCGTCGATGCCGTCGTGGACTCGCGCGAAATAGAACACGGGCGTAATGACCGTACCGATGTCGATCACCTCGCATCCACTGGCTACGAGCCCGCACACGACCGCGTTGCGGATCCACGGCGAACTCTCCCGGTTGTCCCGGCCGACAAGGACCGGGAGCCGGGAACCGGGAGCCGGGAGCCGGGCCCTCAGATATGCGGCGTAGGCGCGGGCGATGGCTCCGGCAACCTCCGGGGTCAGATCGGAGCCGACGACGCCGCGGATGTCGTATTCACGAAAGATGGCCGGGTTGATGCGAACCCGCATCGCTACTCGACTCCCTGGTCCGTCTGCCCCAGGGGGGACACCCCGAGGGCGACAGAGATCCACAATTCCTGACGGACCTGCCGGTACTTGACGGAGAGATCGAAGCAGTCGGCGATCCGGGCGGTCACGATGTAGTCGAGGTCCTCGAACAGCGTGGTCGCGGTATTATACCGCCCCTGAACGGTGAAGTACGTGTCGGCGCCCACCGAAACCCCGGTATCGGAGACCAGCGTCGTGACCTGGGTGTCCAGATTGTACTCCGGTCCGACCTCCCAGTGGTATTGCGTGGAGATGCGTTCTCCGTAGGCGGCCGTGACGGACGTCGTCCCGGTCATGTAGTCGTAGAATCCGCCGGCCCGCAATGTCGTCACAATAACACCGCCGAGCACTCCCGTCTTCTCATACATCAGGCGGAGCTTGTCCACGAGATCGTCGGGGTCGACGGCATCCACCTCCAGCGGGGTTGCACCGTACACGCGCAGCGCGTTGTACCCGAGCGACAGCGTGGTTTTGGCGTCCAGGTGATGCGTAATGACCGAGAGCAGACGCGTGATGCCCTGCCGGTCGCCGGTCCCGTAGACGGCGTCCGTCCAGGTCCAGGTCGTCTGCCAGTCGGTGTCGGGTCCGAACCTGACCGGCACGCTCTCCAGCCCCACGGAGTACTGCAGACGGGTCGTCTCGATATTCAGCCCGGTCTCGTGGTGCCAGCCGGCGCTTGCCGCCGCGTTGAGAGAGACCGGCACGATGCCGAGCGGGCGCTCCGGCAGCAGCACGCCCACCTCCGCGAGCTGGCCCAGCGTGCCGAGCGTGGTGGAGACGTACGCCAGCGGGACCCCCACGAAGAAGCCATACCGATAGGAAAACCACAGGCCGTCGATATGATCATAGCCAAAGCTGGGGAAACTTCCCGCCGTCTCCTCCGGGCTGCGGAGCGACACAGTGAACAGCGGCAGGGAAAAAATCCAATGCCGGCCCACCCACAGCGTGGCTTCGTGCGCGACCGCTCGCTCTCCAGGGATGACTTCGATGCGGGTCGCCGTCACCCGGTACGCCGGATGAGCCGGGTCGCATGTTGTCAGCATGCTCTCGCCGGCAACGATCAACCCCGGGCGTGCCCGCATGCGGTCGCTGCGGATGTAGACGCCGTCAATGAGCGCTTCGGCGGGCGAGATTTCGACGACCTGCTCGCGCGCATCATACGTCAACTTCTCTCCGCGCATCTCCCGGCCGGTCGTGTCGATGATCACGACATTTCCGCTCGCTTCTAACCGCTCGTCGCGCAACAACATGCGCACGACGTCGGCTTTCACCTGCACGCCGCGGTAGGCGACTGAGGCGTGCCCCGTGGCCTCCACGGTCTGCGCGATGTCATCAAACACCACCCGCTCCGCGTCCACCACCAGCGGAGGTGCCTCCTGCGCCGCGACTGGGGACGGGGAACCTGCGAGGATGAAGGCCACAAGGCCACCGATGATGCTTAGGCGAAGCATCGCAGTCGCCTCATTTACCCACCCCAGTCGCGGACACTATAATCGAGAGACATGCCGGGACACAGCTGCGGACCCTCATCATAGGTGGTTCGACATTGATCGCAGAACTCGTGCTTGCCGGAAACGGTCCTGGGGAACTCGCGGGCTGGGTACGGCCCGTTGCCCGCGCGGCCCGGGCCCTCGGGGGTGCGGATTTCCGGCTGACGCTGGTCCTCTCCCCGACGCAGTTCGCCGGGGGCAGGGAACCGGATGTGGTGCGGGGGTGGAACCTGTTCGACCGGACCGTGCCGCCGCGAGACGCGGTCCGCGTAGCGTTGGGACTGCGTCGGCTTGCCGTCCCGCGGACCGCGTGCGTCGTGCACCTGGGCGGGGATCTGTGGTTTTCGTCGCGGCTCGCCCGCCGCCTGGGCGTACCCGCCTGTGCGTTTGCCGAAACCCCACTGGTGGCGCGCCGTCATGCTGGGTTCGTGAAGATCTTTGCCGCATCGGAGGAGCTGGCGCGCCAGCTCGGCGCGGACGGCGTGCCTACAGACAAGATCATGGTGACGGGAGATCCACGGGTCGACGCGGTTATGGACGGCGTAGGACAGATCCTCTCTTCCGCTCCGGCAGGGGGAGAAGGAAATCGGGTTATCATCTCGATCTTACCGGGGAGCCGCGACCGTTACGTCCGCGAACTCCTGCCGTATTTCATGAACGTCGCCGAGGCCGCGGCGGCCGTGAGGCCGGGTCTCACCTTTCAGGTCATCGCCTCCCAATTTCTCTCCCCTCGATTCGTCGCCTATAGCAAGGATGATGTGAACCGCCGGTGGCCCGCTCTCCATGTGGAGTGGATCACCAAGGAACCCTGGCCCGCTCTGCGGCGCAGCGATCTGGTTCTCACCGTCCCCGGAACGAACACCGCGGAACTGGGGATGCTCGGTGTGCCGTTTGCCGCCATCGTACCCGTGGAACTGCTAGACCGCGTGCCCGCGGAGGGGTTGCTGGAGTGGCTCGGCCGTATCCCCGTGGCCGGCAGGCTGATCAAGCGCGTGGCGGCTGACCGATACTTCGCCCGGCCGCGCCTGCTGGCGTTGCCGAACCTGCGGGCCGGGCGGGTGGTAGTGCCGGAGTGGATCGGCAGGTGGACCCCGGCGGAACTGGCGAACCGCGTCTTGGAGTTGCTGGACGACGCGCCCCGGCGCGCGGCCATACGAGCAGCGCTGCGCGAGGTCTACCCCGCGCCCGGCGGCGCTGCGCGCGCCATCGCGGAACGGGCACTCGCAATCGCCCGCGGGGTGGGACAACCGTGAGACGTTTGGCCGCGTTCATTGCTCCGTACTGGGCCTACTTCGGGGCCGGGCTCATCTCCGTCATCCTGCTCACCGGCACGCAGCTCTTCGTGCCGCGATACGCCGGCATCACCGTGGACAATATCATCCGCACACGAAAACTGGAGGTGCTCGACTCCGCGGCGCTGGTCATCCTGGCAGCGTTCGGGCTGCGCAGTCTCCTCTTATATGGCCAGCTGTATTTCGGCCTGTTTCTCGGGCATCGGGTGATCGCGGATCTGCGGCGTCTCATCTTCCAGAAGGTCCAGCGCTGGTCGCTGGACCGCTTTGCCGCCTGGACCAGCGGTGACATTATTGCCCGCAGCCTCCAGGACACCCAGTTGGTGCAGAGCGCGCTGCTGGTCGGGATGCTCGACTTCATCGGCACGGTGCTCACCGTGGCCGGCATCACCGCGATGCTATTCGTCCTGCAGTGGAAGCTGGCACTGTTCACCCTCGTCGTCATTCCGCTGCTGCTGGGCGCGGCGCGGATCTTCGGCCATGAGATCCAGCGTGTCTCCCAGCGGGCTCAGGAACGCGTCGCGTGGCTGGCCTCTCTGCTGCGCCAGGCCTTCGGAGGCGCGCGCGTGATCCGGGCGTTCGTGCAGGAGGAGCGGGAAATCGGCCGGTTCCTCCGTGAAAATGAACGCACGTTCCGGGCGAATCTTCGCATCAGCCAGCTGATCGCGATCCAGGTGCCGGTGGTCAGCTTCTTCACCGCCCTCGGCCTAGTCGCGGTGCTGTGGCGGGGAGGCCGGATGGTCACCGCTGCGGAGATTACCGCCGGGACGCTCGTCTCGTTCCTGGCGTATGCCGGCCTGGCTGTCGAGCCGGCGATTTCGCTCTCGCGGCTGTACGGAGGGATGCGCCAGGGTCTCGGCGCGCTGGACCGCGTGTTGGAGTTGCTGGGGGTACCCGAAGGTGTGAACGACGCGCCGCACGCGGTCGAGGCTCCGCCGCTCCGTGGGGACATCCGGTTCCAGAACGTCTCGTTCACCTACGACAGTGTAACGACGGTCCTCCGCGACATCTCGCTGGAGGTCCGCGCCGGCGAACGGATCGCCGTCGTGGGAACCAGCGGCGCGGGGAAAAGCACCCTGGTCAATCTGATCCCCCGGTTCTACGATCCGACATCCGGCGCGGTTGAAGTAGACGGCCGCAACCTCCGTCTCCTCACGCTGCGGTCGGTCCGGCGTCAGATCGGACTGGTCCCGCAGGACATCGTCCTGTTCATCGGGTCGATCCGCGACAACATCGCCTATGCCCGGCCCGAAGCCACCCAGGACGACGTTATCGCCGCGGCGCGCGTGGCCAACGCCCACGAGTTCATCATGAATCTCCCCCAAGGGTATGAGACGCTGCTGGGGGAGGAAGGCGTGCAGCTGTCCGGCGGGCAGCGCCAGCGGCTGGCGATTGCGCGCGCGGTGCTCACCAATCCGCGCATCATCATCCTCGACGAGGCCACCTCGGCGTTGGATGCCGAATCGGAACGGTTGATCCAGGAAGCCCTCGACCGGCTCATGGAAGGCCGGACGACGTTCATCATCGCTCACCGGCTCTCCACCGTGCGCAAGGCCGACCGGATCGTGGTCCTGGAGGGCGGTCAGATCGCCGAATTGGGAGGCCACGACGAACTCATGACGCTTGGCGGCGCCTACGCCAGGCTGGCGCGGTTGCAGTTGGTGGAGACGGGTTCGTGAATCGTGAATAGTGAATCGTGAATCCGGATCTCAGCGTTGTGATTCCCACCTACAACCAGGCCGACCTCCTTCACGAATGCCTGGCATCGCTGACGCGTCAAACGCTGCCGGGCGAACACTTTGAGATTGTCGTCGTCGACGACGGGTCCACGGACGGGACGGCCACGGTCCTGGCCCAGTTCAGCCCGCCCGTGCGGATGGTCCGGTTCCCGGCCAATCGGGGCCGTAGCGCGGCGCGCAATGCGGGCATTCGCGAAGCCCGCGCCCCTTTGATCGTCCTTGTGGACAGCGACATTCTGGTGCGCTCTGACTTCCTGGAGCTTCATCTCCAGACACACCGCCGGCAGGGCGCCGGCATCCTGTCGCGGGGCCCCGTGATCGACGTGCCTGACGTGAGCCGGGCGAGGAACGGGCCGGTGCCGCGAGTCGTGAGTTCGCCGGCCTACCTGACCACGGCGAACGTCACAGTGGAGAAGGCCGCGCTCCTGCGCGCGGGGCTCTTCGACGAGGGGTTCCCAGGGTACGGCTGGGAAGATTTCGATCTGGGCTTCCGGCTCAGGAAGCTCGGCATCAGGCGGGTGTTCTGCCGGGCAGCCGTCGCGTTTCACGTCGATCCGATGGAGCAGCGCGCGCCGGTATCCGACCTGCTGAAAAAAGAAGAGGCGCGCGCCCGGAGCGCGGTGTACTTCTTCCGAAAGCATCCCACCTTCGAGACTCGTTTGCTCATTCAAGCTACGCCCGTCCACCGGATACTCTACTGGCTGCAGACCGCAGGTGGGCTCCTGACTTCTGCGACAGTCGAATCCATCGTGGAACGCCTTCGTCGGAGCCGGCGCCAGACGCTGGCCTCCGTGTTGCTGCGCGGTGTACTCAACCGGCATTATCTCCGTACTCTTGAGGCAGTGTTGGACACCGATGCCCACGACGCTTGACCGATTTCAGCGTGGTGCGTTGCTGTTCACCGCCCTCGCACTTTCTGCGGGGTACGGAGCTGTCGGGCTGACGCTCCTCTTGGCCGCGACGGTCTGGGAAGGGATTGCGGGGCGCCGCGTTCCCTGGGTGCGGAGTCCGCTCGACACGCCATTTCTGGCGTTTGGAGCGGCCTTCGCGATTTCTGGCGTGCTGTCTCCGTATCGGACCACCGCGCTGGGTTCACTGGTCCTGGCACTCCTAACCATCTACCTCGGGTACGGAACAATGCTCCGGGTGCTGCGGCGTGACCCAGGATTCCTCCAACCCATCTTGTGGGCCTGGGTAGTCGGCGGCATTGCGGCCGCGGCCTGGGGACTCGCCGTGGCGCAATCCACCGGACGGCCCCCCTACATTCCGTACCTCCTGGAGCGCAACTCCCTTGCGACCACACTGTTGGTCGCCGGACTGTTGAGCCTCCAGTTTCTGAGCACAGGCGGGGTCGCGAGCCGCGCGATGATCGCAGCGGGGCAGATTCCACTGATCCTGGCGCTCCTGCGCACAGACTCGCGCGGCGCGTGGTTCGCGTATGGTGCGGGGATCATCCTCCTCCTCGTCCTGGCAGGGGTCCGGCGCACGTGGCGGGGAGTGGCGGTGGTACTCCTCGCAGTGGTTGTCGCGGTGCTCGCGGCCGGTCCCTATTCTTCCAGGATTTTCGGGCGCCTGCGCAGCGTCTTCGACCCTGGCGAGAATCAAACTCGCGTGGTATTGGCCGAAGCCGCACTCGCCATCTTCGCGAACTATCCAATCACCGGCACGGGACTGAATACGTTCTCTCTCGTCCATCCTGGCTATACGGCGCGCGCCGCTCCCCGGCTTCGGCCCCATTCGTCCGCACACAACATCTTTCTCAATATGGCGGCGGAAGGAGGCGTGCTCGGGCTCGCCGCGTTTGCCGCCATCCTCCTGTTCGCGCTCGTAGCAGGATGGCGATGGCATACGGCCGCTCGTTCACCGCATGAGACCCTCATGAGCGCGGCGGTCTTCGCGGCCTTCGTCGGTATCCTCGTGCACGAGCAGTTTGACGCCACGATCAACTCGGTTCATCTCAGCGCGGGGTTGTGGCTGCTCGCTGGCGCGCTCATGATCAATGGCTCCAAGCCCGCTTCGGATCCCACCGACCGGGCCCCCTCACCTCGCGCTCGCACCAACCCATCGGTGCTCATGGTCAGCAACGGCCACGGCGAAGACGCCGTCGGGATGGCGCTGGCGGCCACGCTTCAGCGGCAGGCAACCGTCACCGCCTACCCGCTCGTCGGGACTGGCGGAGCCTACCGCGGTGTTCCCCTGCTGGACCCGCGGGGAGAGTTCCCGTCCGGAGGATTTGGACTCCGCGGGCGGGCGCTGTGGGCGGATCTCCGCGCAGGTGCGCTGTCGCACTGGCGTGCGCAGCGCGCCGCTCTCCGCGGGCAACGCGGCAGACACGATCTCGCCATTGCCATCGGTGACGTGTACTGTCTGACGATGGCCGCACAGACCGGCACGTCGGCAGTCTTTGTTGCGACCGCGAAGTCCGAATACAATGAGCGCCACCGCTGGGTGGAACGGATCCCGATGCGCCGCTACGCCCGGATCATCTTCGCACGGGACCAGGTCACGGCCGACGCGCTCACTGACATGGGCCTTCCTGCGCGCTTCGTCGGCAATCCGCTGATGGACACGATTGGTGTAACCGAACCGGCGCTTTCCAATGGGGTGACGCCGGCCGTAACGCTGCTGCCCGGGAGCCGGGTCGATGCCTACGCGAACGTGAGACCGCTCCTGCGACTCTGCGAGCAGGTTGCCGGTCGCCTGCAGCCCGCCTTCTTCTGCGCGCTGGCTCCCGGGATCGACCTTGACCGTGTCAAAGCGGTCGCCGTGGAGATCGGGTGGACCCCCACCGGCGAGGTCCTGCGCCGCGATGGCATCACCGTAACGCTGACGCGCGCGTTTGGGAATGCGCTGGCGGCGGCCGATGTTGTGGTGGGTCTGGCCGGGACCGCGAACGAGCAGGCGGCCGGACTGGGCAAGCCGGTAGTCACCTTTCCCGGATCCGGCGCTCAGATGACCTCGCAGTTCGTGCGCCTGCAGAAGGACCTGCTCGGGGAGGCGCTGGTGGCGGCACGGGATTGGGAAGATGCCGCCGGCGTCGTGGTCAAGCTGCTGCAGGATCCTACAGAACGGGCGGCGCGGGGCCGGGCCGGACGGCAGCGGATGGGCGGACGCGGGGCCGTGAAAAAAATCGCGGAGACAGTCATTGAACTACTGCAGGAGGGTGGAACCCCCTCGCCCTAACCCTCTCCCCCTTCAAGGGGGAGAGGGAGGTAAGCCGGAGAAGTTCTTAATCACCAATAGCCGGCCCGGCGCGCTGCCGACGACGGCCGGCGCGGGCCCAGGCGCAAGCGATGCCAGCGCATCCACGGACACGACCGCCACGACCGGTCCGGACCCCCACGCGTCCCGCAACCCGGCACGGTCGACGAACTCGACCGGACGGTTGATGTAGAATTCAGGAAACGGTGTCCGCTCACCAACGATCACGACCCGCGCGGCCGGCGAAACGGCTGCGGCAACCGCCCGCGCAATTGGACGCCACGGGGAAATGCGGTCCCACTGCCGGATGGTCGCAGTGATCAGGAGCCCATACGCGAAGAGGGTCAGGGCCGCCAGAAACAGCACTGCCTGAGGTCCGCGTCCCTGCCGCCCGATCAGGGCCGCCCCCACCAGCGCGGCCGCGAGAGGAAGCACAAATCCTTCCACCAGGGGAAGATACGCGGCCGCATCAGCCGGGAGCGGGCTCCCCACCACCCAGACCAGCGCCGCCGCGAGGAGGCCTCCCGCGAAAAGCGACACCCGGCCCGCGGTTTTCATCGAACGAGCGTCGGCAGCCGCATGTGCGACGAGCACCGCGGCGGCCGGGAACACGGGAAGCAGAAATCGGATCACTTTGTCCCCGGGTGAAATGGTGAGGAACACGACAACCGCCCCGACACATACCACGCAGATCCTGAGCACGGGAGGCCCGCCGGCACGCACGGCCTTCCACCCCTCTCTCAGGCCGGCCCACAGCCAGCCCGTCCATGGCAGCATGCCGAGCGGCAAGAAGATCACGTACGCGAGATAGCTCGACCAGGCAGGCGTCCCGCCGGGCGCGGAGAGCGCGGGGCGGAAGAACCGTCCCACCCCAAGCGTGCCGCCGAGAAAGAAGGTGTCGACAAACGCCCTGCCCTGCCGCAGGCCCGCGGCGGCGAACCATGGAGCGGCAACCAGAAGCAGCGCAGCAAGGCTCAGCGCCGCGTCCCGTCCCCATCCCTGGGGCCACTTCGGCCGGCTGAGGGCGAGGTGAGCGGCAACGATCAGTGCGGGCATAACTGCGCCGACGATCCCCTTGGACAGCACCGCCAGCCCGGCAGCGATCCCGGCGAGGACGGCCATCCGCGTGCCGCAGCCGGTTTCCCACCTCAAATACCAGTACAACGCCAGTGTGACGAATAGCGTCAGCGGAACATCCTGTTGGGGCACGAGGCTTTGATAGAAGAACTGCCCCGACGTCAGCAAGACGAGCGCGGCAAATAGTGACTGACCCGGCGGGAGCGCGAGGCGGGCGAGACGATAGGTCACGAACACCGTCGCAAACGCAAAGGCGATGTGCCACAGGCGCACAGCCCATTCCGTCGATCCCGCGAGCGCGATGGACACCTGCAGCAGCCAGATCGTGAGCGGCGGCTTATCGAAGACCCGCCCATCCCGAAACGAGAACGTAACCCACTCGCCGGCCCTGAGAGCATCTCGCGCAATCGTGGCATAGAGGGCAGTGTCCCCGTCCGTCAGCGGAAGGAGGAGGGCACCAGCCAGCAGCAATGTGGCGGCCGCGGCGAGCAGCCACGCGGTCGAGCGGTCACCAGTCACCGGTTACGCTACGACGGCGCGCTAATGTAGCCTTGACGCTCGAGGTGCAGCAGGACCTGATGCGCCGCTTCCTCGGGACTGAGCGTCGACGTATCGACCACCACGTCGGGGTTCTGAGGCGGTTCGTAGACGTCGTCAACCCCGGTGAAGTTCTTGATCAATCCCGCCCGCGCCTTCGCGTACAATCCTTTCCTATCCCGAGCTTCGCAGACTTCAAGCGGTGTCGAGACGTACACTTCCACGAACGCGCCGTATTCGTTGATCAACTCCCGCACTTCCCGGCGGGTCGCCGCGTACGGCGCGATCGGTGCGCAGATGGCAATGCCGCGATTCTTCGTGATCTCGCTCGCCACAAACCCGATGCGCTTGATGTTGATGTCGCGGTGTTCTTTGGAAAATCCAAGCTCACTGGACAGGTGCTTGCGGACAATGTCTCCATCGAGCAGCGTGACCGGCCGGTCTCCCATCTCCATCAGTTTGGCCATCAGGATCTGGGCGATCGTGGATTTTCCCGCCCCCGACAGTCCCGTGAAGAATACGGTGAATCCCTGCCGTGATCGCGGAGGGTACGACCGCCGCAACTCCGTCACGACCTCGGGGAAGGAGAACCAGGCCGGCACCTCCAGGCCTTCCCGGAGGCGCCGCCGCAGCTCGGTCCCTGACAGGCTGAGGACCTTCGCCTGCTCAGGAATGTCCGACTGGGGTAGATATTGCGCCAGATCCTCGACGTAGGCCATCTCCTCGAAGGGCATCACCTGAATTCCAAGGTCCCTCTGATACGTCTTCAGCAGCTCCTGGGCCGCGTACGGGGAGTAGAAGTCCTCGCCCCGCGCGTTCTGACCGGGGGCGGCGTGATTGCGGCCGACGATGAAGTGCGTGCAGCCGTAGTTCTGCCGGATAATCGCGTGCCACACCGCCTCGCGCGGCCCGGCCATCCGCATGGCCAGTGGCAGCAGGCTTAGCATCGTCGTCTGCTCGGGGTAGTGCTTCAGCACGGCCTGATAGCAGCGGACCCGGACGAAGTAATCCACGTCGCCGGGCCTGGTGCGCCCAACCACCGGATGCAGCAGCAGATTGGCCTCCGCCTCCGCGGCCGCGCGCCGCGTGAGTTCCACATGGGCGCGGTGCATCGGGTTGCGTGTCTGAAAGGCGACGACGCGTTTCCAGCCCAGCTTGCGGAACAGCTGCCGAAGCTCGGCCGGCGTATGGCGGAGATGCTTGAAGGTGTGGTGCGGCGGCAGCTCGATCCCCTGGAGCGCACCGCCGACGTACACCGGGTTGAACTGGTGGTACAGTTGGAACACCCCCGGGTGCGTTTCGTCGCGACTACCGAACACCGCTTCCGCCTCCTGGCCTCGATCAGGAGTCCATACGTCCGCCACGGTCATCAGGGCGAGGACCATCCCCTCAGGATGCCGGAGCGCGATGCGCGTCCGCCGCTGAAGGCTTCTGGCGAATTCCTCGGTCACATCCAGAACGATCGGCATCGGCCACAGCGCGCCCCCGCGCAGCTGCATCTTGTCGCGAACAGACTCGTAATTGGACCGGTCCAGATATCCGTCGAGCGGAGAAAACGCCCCGTTCAGGAGCAGTTCGATGTCGAAGACCTGGCGCGGGGACAAATCCCAAGAGGGCAGCCGGACCGCCTCCCCCTTGAGGGCGGCGACCTGGTCCTCATCCTCCGCCACGAGCTGCTTCAGCACACCTCCATGCGGAGGGATCCTATCATCCATGTCGTGACTCCAGTCCGAAATATTGGGCGACAACAGACTCGACCTGCAACAACTTGAGGCCCTTGACCTCGCCGGGCGGCATGGGCAGCCCTGCCGCGACAAACATCCCGTACTGCGCATGGTTCGCATCATCCGGGCCGGTGTCGTTCTCGTGCGTCCAGACCGAATCGAATCCGATACTGCCCGCACCGCGCCAGTAAAGGTCGCCGAAGATCGCGATCAGATCGGGTGGGATCCCGCGGCGAACAGCATAGAGGTCCTCCGGCCGGTGGACCCGGGTCCCGATCGACCGGCCCTGCTCGTCGCCGAGACTCTCCAGTCCGTGAATCAACTCCTCGCGCAGGCGATCGTACCCGGCCTTGTCCACTTTTCCCTCAGGCTCCCGCCCTCGGACATTTAGAAAGATCCGGCTGTAGTAACCCCCTTCTCCCCACGCGGTGGTGCGGCCCCAGTCAACCATGGCCGGTTCCAGCCGCTGGACGCCGCGCGGCGTTTCCTTCAGCGTCAGGTACCCCTCACGCCGGAGCCACTCGTTGATGCAGATCGCTCCATCCATGCGCTTGGCCCCGTGGTCAGACACGATCAGGACGGCGGCGTCCTCAGGGGCCAGATCCAACAAGCTGCCGATCTGGCCGTCCAGGACCGCGTAGTACTCCTCGAACGATTTCTGAAATCGATTGCCTGGCTCGTGCTTTACGTGCTCGGGATCCCAGTATTTCCAAAACCCGTGGTGGAGGCGGTCAGGCGCGATGTCCACGAACGCGAGGAGGTCCCAGGGTTTAGTGGTCATGAGGTGCCGCACGATGGCAAACTTCTGCTCGGAGGCAGCGTAGATGCGCCGGAGCAGCGATGCCTTGTCATCGGTTCGGAAATCGGTGACGTCGAACAGGTACTCTCCAAACCGGTCTTCCAGTTCGCCTTTCAGGTCCCCCGGCCACGTGTACTCGGACTTCGCGCTGGGCGTGAGGAAGCACCCCACCATCTGCCCCTGGATGGGTTTCGGGGGATACGATGGGGGAACCCCGACGACGATCGACTGCCGCCCCGTCGCGGCCAAGCGGTCCCAGACCGCGGGGGCCTTGATAGCCTGGCTGGTCGCAATACTGAGCCGGTCGTAGGTGTGGTCGGTCCGATTGCGAAAACCATACACTCCCAGCGCGCCCGGATCCTGGCCAGTCATCATCGATGCCCAGGCGGGCACAGTGATGGGCGGGATGATGCTCTCCAGCAGACCGTAGGAGCCTCGCCGCATCACAGACCGGAGGGCAGGCATGTCGAACCGTTGGAACGCGAACTCAGGCGGGACACAGTCCAGGCCGATGATGAGAAGTTTTCTAGACACAGCCAGCCTAGTGTACCTCCTCGTTCGGCCTGCTGTCACCTCTTGAATCGTGGCGCACCCGACGCAATAGATCCCAGCCGTCGGCGGCGAGGACCGCGGCCGGAAGCAAGATTTGCAGCCTGAGGCGAAACAGGGTACCGAAGTTCGTGACGATCAGCCCCAGGATCGTCCCCAGGAGGAGTACCGAGAACATGATGATCGCGTTCCCTCCGTCCGACCGACGCACAGCCCGCACAATCCCCGCCAGTGACCCAGGAAGCAACACCCAGAGGAGGACGGCATCGAGACCCGAGAGGTAGCGCGCGCTCCCGACGGACGCGCCGGGGCCCCACCAGTGGGGGAGTGGTTCGATGAAGACCAGGCTCAAGCTCCGTGGAATGTACCGGATCAGATCACCGCAGGTGCGCAAAATCACCCCTGGATCGACCTGCGTCGCGCCACCGGACATCCGATACGCCTCACGGACGCGCAACAGGGGGGTGGCAGGCCGGCACGCCGATTCCATCACAAGTGGCCGCGGCGGGGGAAAAGGACGCCACAGAAGAACCGAGAACCCGCCTGCGGCCATGGCCAGGAGCACGACCGCCGCGCTGGCCGTCGTCTGCATCACGCAGTGCCGGGGCCGAGAGGCGGTCCAGAACAACAGCCCTGCCCCAATGGCTGCGGTTAGTGTGGCGGCCTGAAAGAACTGTATCGCCCCGACGAGATGCGTTCCACCGGCGATAAGGACGACCATGCCGAGGAAGAATGGAGGGGCCGCGCTTGGGCGGGTTCGCAGCAGGCCTGCACACCCTGCGAACACGGCCAGTATCCCGAACCACTCGAGCGGCTCCTTGAGGAGCTGGCCGGACCAGGCGAACGACGAAGGCCAGAAGGCTACAAGAGCTGCGGCCTGGATCGCAGCGCGTCTCGTGAGACCTCCCCACAGTCCGGTGAGGAAGACCAGCGCCGCGCACCCGGCCCCGAGCGCGGCGTTGAGGACGAGCGCGTGGGCCAGAGTCTCCCCGAACACCCAATAGACCACACCGACCGGCCATGCGAGCAATTCCGTCACGCCCACGCCCGCCGGGGCACCGCGCAATATCGCGGCGACTGTTTGCGCCTCTCGATGGTACCCGAGGGCATCAGGGCCGAACTTCCAGAAGCCTCCGGGGATCTGAAGGTCGGCCAGCAGCGGCAGCCGGAGAGCGCTGACCATGAACAGGCCCTCGCCCATGAGCAACCGCAGGGCGAAGGAACCCAGCGTGAGGAGTAGAAGGGATCGATCTCCTACGCGGCGCAGGGACGCGAGGAGAACTGAAGTCAGCACACCCACCTCGACCAGCCAGCCGATGACCAGCCGCCAGTCGACCGTCATGCCACCCCGTACACCTGCGCGTAGGCCTCCTGGTATCGCTGCGCCACGCGGTCGAGGGAGAACTCCGCCGAAACTCGCTGGCGGGCACGCTCGCCGAGAAGACGGGCCCACTCTGGACGCGTGAGCAGCATATCAATGGCGTCGGCCAACGCGCGGCTATTGGCCGGTGGCACCACAAGACCCTCAACCTCATGCCGCACGATTTCACGAATGCCTCCGACCGCGGAGACGACCAGCGGGCGCTGGAGCGCCATGGCTTCCAGCAGGGCAATCCCGAACCCCTCTTGCACGGAGGGCAAGACAAAGACGTCGAAAACGCGCAGCACCTCCGGGATATCTTCCCGGAAACCGGCAATCGTCACGGCACGCTCAAGACCGAGGAGATTGATCAGCTCCCGGAGCGAAGGAAGATCGCCCCGATCCCTCCCGACGATGACGCCGTGGACGGCCCGCCCGCGGCGTTGAAGATCGGCCAGGGCCTGCACCAGATAGGCGTGGCCTTTGACGCGGCTGATATTCCCCACCGTCCCGATCACGACGACCCCCTCGGGGATCTGCAGGCTGTTGCGTACGGCCCCCCCATCGTCGAGGGAGGCGACGTCCAGCCTGGAGAGATCTATACCGTTGGGAATCGTGATGACCCTGCCGGGAGCAATGCGGCTCCGACCCAGCACATACTGCCGGACAGCCTCCGAGACAGTGATGACCCTGACGTTCCAGTGCAGCGTGAGCTGGTTGAGCACCCGCGTGACAGGATGGTGGTGTCCCCACATGCTGTGCTCGGTGTAAATGACGGGCACCCTTGCCAGGCGCGCCGCGATCCGTCCAATCACCCCCGATCGGGCCAAGTGGCAATGGAGAATGTCAATTCCGTCCCTGCGAAGACGGCGCGCAAAGCGGAAGACGGCGATCGGATTGAATGGCCACGAGGACCCCACGATGACGATGTGGTAGCCCAGGTCCTGAATCTCTTTCTTCAGGGGGCCTGCGCCATCAAGCGCGTAGACAACACACCAGTCGGCCGACCTGGAACGACGGCGGGCTGTCGCCAGGAGATCCCTCAAGAGTACCTCGGCCCCGCCGACGAGGAAGTCATTGATCACAAAGCCGATTTTTGGCCCGGGCCTACCGGTGCGCACATCCATATGCGCCGACCGTCAATCGACGTACCCGAGGTCTCGGAGGCGGCGGGTGATGTCGGCTTCGTCGGTCGCGCTCAGTCCACCCGGCGGTCCACCTGTCCGACTCCCATCGTCTTCGAGATACGCTGGAGGGCGGGCCCGATACCCGGGTTCCTCGAATACGCTGGCGAGCACTTTCCCTCGCATATATGTGGGCACTGGCAACCCGAGTAGGTGGAGGATCGTAGGGGCCATGTCCATCAACGAAGCCCTGGGGGCCGTCGCACCTCTCCGCACTGCCGGGCCTGCGACGAGGAAGATACCCTCAGGATCGTGGATCCCCAGTTGGATGTCCCGGCCGGGTACGCGCGACCGAAGGACCGGCCCTGGGCCGAACCGGACCATCGGCGCATACCCAGGACTGAACCGCACCCAGTAGTGTGGGCTCCCGCCCGCTGCGCCGGGCGGCTGCGGAATGATCGCCTCTATGATCCGCTCGCCATTGTCCGGATCGGCCAGTTCCCTGAGCAAAGCCAGCACCGTCTCGTGATCACTGCGCGCATCCTCGGAGCGTAGGAAAAACAAGCCCGCGGTCGGCGAGCCATCGGCAAACATGAAGGCGCACGACCGTTCTGTGTCGATCCGGGACAGGTTCACGCGACTGGCCAGTCGGGCCCGCATCGACCGCGGAATGCGCCCGACTACAAGATCGCGAGAGTCAAGAGTGTGGCGCAGATTGCTGATGAGCGCCAGCAGGCGGTCACGTGGACCCAGTCGTTCAGCGAGGAGATTCCATTGCATCAACCAGCGGTTAGGGAACACTTCCCGTTTGCACGCGCGAAATCCATGGTCGGACACAAGTACGATGTGGTCATCAGGTCCTGCAAGCCGCAGCAGCTGTCCGACTCCCTCGTCTACGGCGCCGTAGAATGCCCGCAGCGCCGGATGGATGCCACTGGGATGGCTCGCAACATCCGCCAGGTACGGCCACAGGGCGTGCTGGACCCAATCGGTCTCCTGGAACTGAAAGAATCCGAGGTCCCAGGGATGCCGGTTGAGGAGATGCAAGGCGAGGGTCACCCGACCACGCATCAGATCCGCCAGGTGCCGCAGCGCGGCGGCCATGTCAGCGTCGTTCTTGAATGCGCTCTTTGGGAAGGAATCGAGTCGACTGGCGGGCACGACCCAGCCGATCCCGAGTTGGGCAATCTCCTTCCACAAGGCCGGCGGATAGGTCTTCGTCCACCGCGACGAAGGAGCAGGGAACCCGGGGACCATGATCCCGTTCACGGAGTATGCGGGATAGGTGATCGGACATGAAATGACCGCCACGCGCTTGCCCAGATTCCCCGCGTATTCCCACAGGGTCTTGATGCGAATCGACGCCGAACTATTCGCAACGAACTCCGGTCGGCCGCGTGTGACGTACAGGTTGTAGAATCCATACACGCCGTGCATTTCCGGCGGGACCCCCGTCTGGAAGGTCACCCAGGCGACTGGTGTTTCGGCCGGCTCAGTCGACAGCGCAACGCCGCGGGTTCCCGCGGTTATCAACCGCTGCAGGTTCGGCAGCATCCCGGCAGCCAGCATCGGATCGAGCAGTTGCCAGGTCGCGCCATCGATTCCAATGATAAGGACCCGCCCCATGTGACCCCTCAGTAGATTATCCGCCGCCCGGCAGACTAGGCACTGAGCACGATCAGGCCATGGGACGCCGGGCGAACTGCCTGACTCTCCGGAACCCCGCCTGAAGGACTTCCCAATCCTGTCTATCAAGGCCGAAGAGCAGCAAACCGAGTCCATATACAGTCAGCAACACAACGCTGCCGAGAACGAGTTGGACGGGGGCGCCTGGCGTTGGGACGCGGGTCGCAGCCAGCACCCCCAGGATCCCGGCGGGCACAACTGCCGCCACAGGCCGAAGGGCCCCCCAATCATAGCCCCATACGCGCATGACCACGCCAACCTGCGCAACTCGCAGCACATTGGTCAGAGCCAAGGCAATCGTGCTGACGATTGCCGCGCCAAGGACGCCGTATCGCCCGATGAGCCAAATACCGAGTGCGATCCGCAGCCCAAGGGCCACGGCGAGATCGAGAACGTTGAGCCACGCACGTCCCGACATGACCAGGACCACCCCGACCGGTCCAGTGGCCGCGTTCACCGCGTGGCCGAGGACCAGTACGGCCAGCGCTAGCCCGCCGGCTACATACTCTTCGCCCACCAGAGCCAGGACGGGTTCGCGGAAGAGAATCGCGATAGCGACAAACGGGCTACCCCAGATGATGGACCAACGTGTGAAGTGACGCAATAGCGCTTCAGTCTCTCCCATGTCCCTGCGCTCGACCAGTTCGGCCACCATAGGCGCATAAATTCGCGAGATGGCTTCGAGAATCAGCCCGACGCCAGCCGCAAGCGCCATGCCGGCGCTGAACATCCCTACGTCGCGGGCGGTACCCATGACCCCCAGGAGAAAGATGATCACATATGCTCCCGCTTGATTCAACCCTTGAGAAGCCAGAAATGGGACAGAGAACTTCAACACAGGAGTGAGGGAACGCCAGGCAACCAGGGACCTGGCGCTTTTCAGGTTTTCACGCGTCACCCAGAGGGCGACGGCAACAGCCAGCGCATAAGAGACGACAAGTGCCCAGGTCAGGCCTGCGGCGGTCAATCGGGCCAGCATGAGACCGACCAGAAGATACGCGAGGAACGATCCGTTCCGGATCAGGTCGTTTGTCAGCACCCGGTAGCGCATGTCCTTGCGCGCATCGGTCACAGCGTTGAGGACTATCAGCAGATTCATCAGTGGGATGACGAGAGCGGCGACACGCAGCAAAGCGGCCAGCGCCCCGTTGTCCCTGAAAAGCGTACTCAGGATTCCGGCTGCGGCGTAGAGGATGCCAGCCATAGCGGCCGACGTCACCAGAGTCCACCCGATCGTCGCCTGGACGATCTCGTGCTCCCGAGCGTGACTCCCCGAATCGCGAAGGATGGCGACGTAGCGGAGGACCCCACGGTCGGCGGCCATCAACGACATTGCCGCAAGCGCTGTAGTGGTGGAAACCGCGAGCGTGTAGAGACCGAAGGTCCTCGCGCCCAAACTCCCTGCGGCCACAATAGTGGCGAGATAGCCCAATCCCGAAGCTGTCATAACGCCCCCTAGCGCCACGACCACGCCTCTTGCGGCGACAGAGACATTACGGGATGTCACTGGGCGACCTCGAGGCTCTGACAATCCGTAGCCATACCTGCCGGTTGTAGATCCCCTCGGGTAACTCCGTGACCGATAGCCCGCGGCCGCGGCACTCGGAGCGGATCCACCGCAGGCTATGGGCAACCCCTCCGGAGACGTCCGACGTGTGGCTTCTCCCGACCCACTCCGCGCCTCGATAATCGCGGCGTAGCAGGCCCGCCCGACGATACGAGGCCAAGAATGCAGCCTCTTCCTCTGAACTATCAAGGAACGAGTCCAGCATGACTCGGACCTGTTCCTTTGAGGCATGGGTCCAGATCGATCGGGCGAGGATGAAATTGAACTTGGTCCCAAACACAGAAAAATCGAAGTTCTCGTTAGTGTGAAACTGAGGACGTTTCTCTTCAATAAGGCCTGGCTCCAGGATTCGATCGATACCTGCTTGCAGCATTCGTGCGTTTGGCTCGATGCCAAAATAGCAACCCGGTTCGAGAAAGTGAATGAGCCAGTACCCTCCACGCAGGCACCCGCATCCGACGTCGAGGACCTTCGAATCTGGATACAGGCCCTGGTGGATCAGCGTCACGAGCTGAAGGCGGCCCACAGCCTCGAAGTCTTTCACAGGACCGCCGACAAACATCTCTCTCGCGAGCGCGTCCGCCCGCTCTTGAACTCTCATCATGTTCAGCGCCTTATCTTCAACTCATAGGTGATTTTGGCACGCGTCCCGAACTTCCCCTCCATTTCCTGCTGTTTGGGAGTTGCTTCAACGATTGGTGCGTCATGTTCGTGACAGGCCGGCCAAAAGCGCTCTTCATCGCAGCGGGTCTGCTCTGCGCCCTCCTGGCCGTCGCCGTCCGTTCATCGGCGCAACCGTTCCCGACGGGCGGGGTACCTCTCTATCAGGCCGGACGCTTTGCGGAAGCACTCCAGTTGTTCGTCCTGGGAGCACAGGACGCGCCGGAGGATCCGGTCACCTGGACCTGGCTGGGCGCGACGTACCTGCAGCTCAACCAGCTACCGGAAGCCGTGCAGGCCCTGCGGCGGGCAGTCGACCTCGCCCCTCAGAACCCTGCCGCCCACCTGTTTCTGGGCATCACGTACGCCCGGATGGGCGACGCCGTGCGGGCGCGTGAGGCCTTCGCCCGCGCCAAGGCGGTCGCGCCCGGTACCGAGTACGACGCCAGCGCCTCGGCGTGGCTGGCCGCACTCGGAGAGGCAGCTGGAGCACGCTCCCCCGGGCTAGCATCCAGCCAGTGTCCCAGACCGCCGGCTCCATCTCGGGTCGCCCGCCCGACCGTCCCCGTGTCGCAGGGTGCCGATGCGGTCGTCGAGATCGCCAGTTGGGCGTTTTCTCTTGAAGGGGCCGCAGTGCATGTCGACGGCGAACTGTCAAACCAAAGCGACCGGCACATTGCCGGCATCCAGGTGCAGGCCACGGCGTACGGGATCAACGGGCGCGAGCTGACGTCAACCCGAACTTCCCTGGAAGCCCTGGCGGCCGGCGATCTCCGAGAGTTCGCCGTCAACGTACCCACGGCACCGCCGCCCATCTGGGTCCGGCTTCAGGTACTGGAATACCAAGGCCGCCGGCCTGAGGAGCCGCGCCCTGCAGTGTTGGTCACAGTGCCAACCGAGCTCTACGACGGACTGGTGCTGTCCAGGCTCAAGGCCAAAGCATCCGTCGTCCCGGAGGGCGTGGCGAGTTCGCATCTGCTCTGCGTCTGGATCGCCGACGACGCGGGGTTTCCTGTCAGCGCCGCGCATGCGCGGGTTATTGTGGACGGCTATTCTCTGGTCCGCGCCGAACGCCAGATCATATCGCTGGGCATCTCGCCAGGGACGGCGTCGGGCGTCACCGTCCGGTGGCGCGACCCCATGCGCGCAGTGCCGCAGGTTGAGATCGAAGGGATCCAGTTCGCTTCTGTCCCCTAAGGCCTGACGACCGTCCGCGCGCACACGATGTGATCATTCTTCCCTGCGTTCACGACAGCGCAGGCCTCTTTCATGCCAGGACTGGCGGGCGCAACCGCTGAGACACTCACCACCCCGGACGGCACACCGGTGGTGATGCTCATGCAGTCCACATCCGGGTGAGCCGCGCGCTGGTATTCATCGTGGCGCTCCGCCTCCACGCGGCACTGATACCCTATGGCCCTGCTACCCGAGACCTCAGTGTCAGGCGGCAGGTGGAAGCGGACGTGGAGGCTGACGCCCAGTGTACGGACCGCCGAGCCGACGTAGAGGCAGTACCTGAGGGTCGCGCCGACCGCCACGGGTTGAGGTAGAGACTCCAATACGATCGCGTATCCCCCCGGCAAGGAGCCGGCGCATTCTCCAGGAGCCGATATCGGCGGGCCCAAGAATCCCGCGCCGAGGAAGCCGGAGACGATCAGCCTCAACGCCGGATGAGGGGCGCGGCGGCTAGGGGAATCGGTCGTGGTATACGTCGTCCTCGCCATCGTCGATGGAGAGCTTGTCGGCGCGATCCGTCCATGCCACATGAAAGACCCGAACCGTTGCGGACGAGTCGATGTAGTCGCCGATGAACACGAAGTCGCTCACGGAGCTGACGTCGGTCACCCGCACGGCGGCGCCAAACGTCGTGCCTCCATCGACGGACCGTCGGTAGAAGACATCATACCTGCCGTTCGGGACAGTCACGCCGCCCAGAATGGCGTTCTTGTGACCATAGTAAGCGACGTAGACACGCGGCAGCGTCGCTTCCGCTCGCTGCGCCACGACGGTGGGATAGCCTTGCGCTCGGCCAAGTGTGTCGGAACCCACAACAATCGGGGTGCCCCAGACGGTGTAGGGCGGCGCGAGGCTACGCCGGTACAGAACGTTGCCGCATTCCGTGGTCGTAGCTCCCGCAGTGGGATCGTATGTCACGGTCAGGTGCGCCCGCCCCAGATGGTCGATGGTGATGGCCGGAAACATCCCGCCCCACCACCGGTGGAGGGATGCGCTCGGGCACAACCAGAAGGGGGTCTCAAACGCCCGGTTATCGAGCGCCGTGACCTGCGCGTCCCAGGCGGTGGTCGAGCCATAGTCCGCGTTGCGGCGGCAGCGGATGTCGAATACGCCCGTCAGCCAGCCGTCGGCCTCCGAGTTGTACCAGCAGACCAGCACGTTCGCGCCCGGTGCCCCCGCGGGCCGGGAGCCGTGTAGGACAGGATTGCAAGTTGCGGAGGGGGCGAGCACGATGCCTTCACCGGCAGTACCGAGATCCCACGTCACGCCCGCGTCCAGCGATCGGTTGAAGATGATGTTGCATGAGCCACCTGTTGTGAACTCGGTTGCAGAGACGTACACGACGTTTGCACCGGCGCCCGTGTCGAACGTATGGACATCCATCCACTCCTTATCCACGAAATTGCCGAGTGATGGGAGCGCGATGGCCGGCGAAACGCAGACGTCCCATGGGGTACTCCCGGGCGCCGTACAGACCACCGCGCTGGACGTGTCTGGGTCCGTGACCGGATTCATGCCTAGATGAATTGACACGTAGGCGTAATAGGCGACCGTACCATCGGGTGAGAAGCGCACGACAGGGTCGGAGCAAAAGTCGCCCACCGCCGCCACTGGAAGATCAACGAAGAAGGTGGATTGGAACGTCTCCCCGCTATCAATGCTGAACCATGCCCGGCAGGGATCGGCGGGGATGTTGTGCGCAAAGATCACCACGAGCGACCCATCGGCCGGGTTCGCCGCGACGCTTGGCTCGTTCTCGGAGGAAAGAAACGATGTCCCCACAGAGTTGTCCACTTCCATCCGATAGCGGGCCGGGCCGACTTTCTCGTCAAGATCAACGCGCTTGCCGCGAATGGCGGTCATCCCATACTTGGTCGCTAGCAGCGCCGCCGGGCGGTGGCTGATCTTCGGGAGAATCTGCTGCCACTGATTTTCAACCTGCGGACCCAGACTGGGTACGCGGGATTTGGGCGCGACCGCCGCGGCGGCTGCGCGGCCCATCTGCGCGCCTCCGCTGGAGCCGAGTGGGAGGAGAGCCATGACGAACATCAGAAGGACCCAGCGCGCCGCGCCAATCCGGCGATGATTCATGCTGCCCTCCGCATTTTTGGTCCGTGACATTGTATTACACGTGTAGACTTCGACGGGCCAGGGGGTTACGAGGGTATACGGTGCCGGGGCCGGCAACCCCTGCAGACGAAGGCTGTCAGCCCCGGTCCAGGGCTATGCGTCTACCTGACTCTGAAAGGATTATCCCTGGGGTGGACGCCCTTCCGGCCAACAAAGATCCGACCCAGCACGTCGTCAGAACCCACTCCGTCGATCATTAGGAAAAACATGACCGGGCCGGAACCCGAGAAGTCGAACCCGTCTTCGGCGCCCCGGACGGCGAGGTGGAAGTACAGGCGCCTTCCCTCCCTCACGACGAAGTCCGTGGATTCCATGCTGGCAATCTTTCGCAGGTCGAGGCCGCTGTCTGCTTCGATCCACCCACTGAAGACGTGCCGCTCACGGCCGGTAGTGGCGCGCAGGTGGTAGCCCCCGCTGTCGCGCCAGATCCAGAATGCCTTTGGCTCACCGGACTGGTAGGCCTCCGGCCTGCCCGCCGCTTCCATCCCGCGCAGCACCGCCGGAGTGATGGCGAACGGGTTCGACGTTGGATGGGCGCTGCGGCCGCCGATGAACACGCGGTTCAGCACGTCGCCGCCGGACCGGCCATCGATTTCGAGGAAGAAGGTTGTGCGGTGCGGCCACGAGGCTTTGAAATCGAACCCGTCAGGGTTCCCCGCGGTGGCAAACCGGAACTCGATTCGCCGGCCGGTCTTGCGGACGTAGTCATTACCCTCCTGCTTGAACGACGGCTGCAGGGCAAAGTCGCGATCGACCTCCACCCATCCGCTAAAGATGTGGCGCTTGTTCTCAGTGGTGGCCCGCAGATGGTATCCGTCGCTGTCCCGCCAGATCCAATAGCCGAGGAGGCGCCCGGCCAGTCCGGGCGGCTTGCCTTCTGGATCCGCATCAATGCGATCGCGCCCGGACTCCTGCGCGAGCGACGGTCCTGACAGTACAGACGGCACCGCAACGAGAAGAACGAGACCGAGGATCACCGCTAATCGCATCGCTTGTCACCTCAGCAAAAAGACTACCCAAACATATGCCCGCGACACCCCGCCTCTAGAAGACGGGGGCGCGGGCACGAAGGTTCCCGGCGAGTCGCTACTGTCCGCTCAACAACCTGAGGACGAACACGAGTGCGACGAGCGCGGCCACAAGGATCAGCGGTTCAGCTGTCATAGATCTCGTCCCCCTCTTCGTCGGTCTCTCTTCCTGCCAGTTCTCTTCCCTCTTAGCACAGCATGCCCATGTTCCTGCTCTCGGCAGCCCTCTCCTGCGCAGGAGGCTCCGGGGCGTCCGTGATCCAGAAGGGCTGGGACCAGACGCGGCCGCGGTCTGTCACGCATTCGACCCGTACGAACCCCTCATCGCCCCGCACCGCGTACCGTCCCGCCTTGCTGACGACATCTGATCGTGTTCGGCCGTGAACGTCGCAGAACCGGATCCGGCCGCTCTCCGCCAGTTCCGCGCGCACGGCGTCCCCCTCGACGCGGAAGTCCGCCGTCGGACCGGTCGAGGCATAGAATGCGCCCGCCAGTAGGGCAGACCGAAGTGCCGGTACCTGCACCGCCGCAACCTTCACCATGATCCATCCGCGATTGAACTGGTCCCGGCGGTGACAGTCATCGACAGCCACGCCCCAGACCGGCGCCCGAGGTCCTCGCGTACGCAGGGTGGCCTCCCACCGGCGCACGTCCTCCCCGGAGTCAGAGTGCGGATTCCAAATTTCAAGCAGATGAAATCCCTGGAGCGACTGCACGGCCTCACGGCTCCACGACCCCGTCCACAAGTTTCCGTTCCACGAGGGATGACACAGCGCCGCCACGCCGCCCTCGGCCAGGGTCCGTTCAATCCGCTCTTGCGCCGAGCCCGTGCGGAGTGCTTCGGTAACAAAAGCCCGGCCCATGTGCGGCCCGAGCGGCGGGAGAAAACGCGAAACCGTATCCTCGGTGCCGGGGATCGCGAGGAACGTGGAATCGTTCAGGTCGTCGCAGCGGGTAACGCGGTTATGGTCGGTAATGCAGACAAATGAGTATCCCGCTTCTTTGTACATCAGGAGGAGCTCGGCGGGGCGAAAGCGGCCGTCGGATTCGGTCGTGTGGCAGTGAAGCTGTGCCTTGCGGAACAAACCGGGGCCGGCGTAGGGATTCAAGATCTTCAACGTCACAAAGGGCTGATTTCGCAGTGGCGGCCGTCGAACCCTAGCGCGTGCCTGCTCCTCGCACTCCCTTTTGCTACAATCCCGGTATGATGCGTATTTCAGTCCGGGCGTTCGCGTCCTATCGTGAGGCCATCGGTTCGCCCTCCATTGCCCTGGACGTGCCCGAGGGGATTACGCCCGGCCAGGTGTGGGATAAGCTGCTCACCCGATACCCCAAACTGGGGGATTTGCCGCAGCCCCACGCGTTCGCCATCAACGATGAATATGTGCAGGGCACGCATGCGCTGCGCGAACGGGACGAGCTGGTGCTCATTCCGCCCGTCAGCGGCGGTGCTGCCGACCCCCCAGGGCCCACCTTTCAGTCATCGCGAGGCCCGGAGGGCCGTGGCGATCCCCGTTTGACACCCTGGGTTGAGCTTGTAGAACGCGCGGTCGACATCAACGCGGTGCTCCGGCGTGTTCGGAATCCGCAGGCAGGCGCGGTGGTGGTGTTCTTGGGCACCGTCCGCGATAACGATCAGGGGCGGCACGTGAAGTTTCTCGAGTATGAAGCTTATCAGTCCATGGCGCTAAAGGAGATGCGCCGGGTGGCCGAAGAGGCCGCTCGGCGTTGGCCACTCCTCGGCATCGCCATCGTGCACAGGCTCGGCCACCTGGACATCGGAGAAATCAGTATTGCCATTGCCGTCTCGTCCGGCCACCGCAAAGAGGCCTTTGAGGCAGGGAAGTTTGCCATCGACACGCTCAAGCAGACAGTGCCGATTTGGAAGAAAGAAG
The DNA here is from genome assembly GCA_044868695.1 of bacterium. Classification (GTDB taxonomy): domain Bacteria; phylum Sysuimicrobiota; class Sysuimicrobiia; order Sysuimicrobiales; family Kaftiobacteriaceae; genus JBIOWP01. The sequence continues at coordinate 1,954 of JBIOWP010000076.1, read as the reverse complement.
TCTGGGAAGGCGGGGAAACGTGGGTCGGGGCGGAGCCGCGGACGGGCCCTAGCGGGTCTGCGAAAAGATCGCAGGGTCAATAGGTACGTTGAGTTGGTATCCGGTGTACAGGATCTCGGCGCGAAGTGAGTAGCCGGGGACTACGACCTCGACGGTTGCGGGAAGAAGAAAGCCCTCAGCGTCGCCGTAGCGATATGCGACCTGAAGCTCACCCCAGCGGTAGTTGAGCGTAATCTCCTGAATAACCCAGCGACGGGTGTCGATTACGGCGCGTCCCTCGGGTGGGTTGACCGAGGGCCGGGTGCCGACCAGGGCGACAACTAACGTATCGCCAGGGCCCCGCTCGATTGAGGTTGCGGTGTAGTCTGCGAGAACCTGCTGCGGAGAAGATACGAGGTAGAAGGTGTCACCCAACGATCTAAGAATCGCGGGTGCCTCGTGGACGACCACTTTGTAGAAGGCTGGGCGGGCGGCGTAGACTGTCGTCCGAAGGCCGAAGTGAAAAATCCCCAGCCACACCACGTCGGCGTTCTGCTCAACGATCAGGCTCTGCAGATTCGGGTTGACCGCGTCCAGTCGTGCGACGACCTCGGCGAACGCCGGCAGAGGTTCACTCGCGCCAGCGGCCAAGCTCAGGCATTGCGCTACGAGCGCGGAAAAGACAACTACTACTTGTGTGCGACGGGTACCACTCAAGAGATTACACCTTCAGAACCAGCTTCCCGAACTGCTCGCTTCGTTCCATGACTTCCTGCGCTTTCACTGCTTCTTCGAGGGGAAAGATCTGGTGCAGGACAGGCTTCAGGCGGCCGGCTTCGACGAGGCGCATGAGTTCGTACAATTCGCCTTTGGTTCCCATCCAGGTCCCGTGAATGGAAAGCCGGCGGCCGTAGACGTACCGGATGTCGGTCGGAGCCTCGGACCCGGACGTTGCGCCGCAGGTGACGAGCCGGCCGCCGCGGGCGAGCGACTTGATGCTGGTCTGCCATGTGGCCGCCCCGACGTGGTCGAATACGACGTCTGCACCCCGCTTGTCGGTCAGCCGCCTGATTTCCTCCAGCACGTCCTGCTCGCGGTGGTCGATGCCGTCATCAGCACCGAGAGCCCTGGCCTTTTCGAGCTTCCAGTGGCTGCCGGCCACAGCGATGACGCGCGCGCTGAACAGCTTTGCGATTTGGATCGCCGCGCTGCCGACCCCGCTGCCGGCGCCCCAGACCATGACGGTCTCGCCGAAACGCAGGCGGCCGTTGCCGACCAGCATGTTCCAGGCAGTGAGGAAGACCAGCGGTATGGACGCGGCTTCTTCAAAGTTGAGGCGGGCGGGTTTCGGCAGGACGTTTTGCTCGGGAACGGTCACGAATTCGGCGTAGGTGCCGGGCAGATTCTCTCCCAGAATGCCGTAATCGGCGCAAAGGTTGTCGCGGCCGGATACGCAGTAGTTGCAGGCACCGCAGCTGATTCCGGGTGCGATCGTGACCTCGGCGCCTGGTCGGACTTTCGTGACGCCGTCGCCGACCCGCTCGACGACGCCGGCCCCGTCGGCGCCGGGGATGTGGGGAAAGGTGAGGCGAAGCCGCGGGAGCCCACCGCGGACCCACAGGTCGATGTGGTTCAGTGCTGCCGCGCGAACACGCACCAATACATCGCGCGCGCCCAGCCTTGGCTCAGGCATGTCCTGGACCTTAACGACCTCTGGACCTCCATGTCCCGTGTAGACGACTGCCTTCAAAGAAGCCTCCCTAAGGCGGGGTTTCCTGAATCTTGATCGTGGTCTCTCCTTCAGCGACCAGGCGCTTGTCTTTGTAATAGTACGTGACGGTCTGCGCAGCCATCGTCCGGCCGGGACGGCTGACAGCGACTTTCTCCTGGAAGACGGCCTTGTTCTCTTTAGCCAGGAGGGTTGCGACGGCTGACGTGACTCGGGTCTCCTCGAAGACTCCGACGACATTTCCCC
>JBIOWP010000075.1:0-8510 GCA_044868695.1 bacterium | reverse complement strand
ACGACGGACGGCCCCACTGTTTCCACCGCCTGAATGACGGCCTGCGAATACGCATCCAACACGTCGGTCTGCGCGGTCTGCACGAACACGTCACCTCCGGGCTTTCTCTTGCCAACGCCGCCGCGGCGGGGCCTATTCCATTGTGACATTTGACACTTTCCGGGCCTGTGCCACTCTGGGATAATGCTGCCTGTATGCGTGCACGAGAGTGGGGCGCATTCTGGCTGCTGGGCACGATCTGGGGTTCGTCATTCCTGTGGATCAAGGTCGGTGTGGCGGAGATCGGTCCGGCCACGCTGGGCGCCCTCCGGCTCCTGTTCGGGCTGGCCGGCCTGCTGCTGGTCATGCGGCTGCAGCGTCAACCGTTTCCGCGCGCCTGGACGCACCTCACCTCGTACCTGTTCATGGGCGTGTTCAACTCGGCGATCCCGTTCGTGCTCATCCCGTGGGGGGAGACGCGCATCGACTCCGCGGTGGCGGCCATCCTCAACGCCACCACGCCGCTGTTCACGATCGTGATCGCCCACTTCTGGCTCTCCGACGAACGCATCACGCCCGCGCGGGTGGGCGGCCTGCTGCTGGGGTTCGCCGGCGTGGTGGTGTTGATGAGCCGGGACCTGAACGCCGCGGGCATCGCGCACGGCATGTGGGGGCAGGCCGCGGTGCTCGCCGCCTCCGTGAGCTACGCGCTGGCGGTGACGTTCTCGCGGGCCAGGCTGCGCGGCCACCCACCGCTGCTCCAGGCCACGATGGTGGTCCTCGTCGGCGATCTCTTCACCTGGCTCACCGTCTTCGCGGTCGAGCGGCCGCTGCGGCTGCCTCAGCTGCCGGTGACCTGGTTCGCGCTCGTGTGGCTCGGCCTCCTCGGCGCATGCGTCGCGTACCTTTTGTACTTCTACCTGATCAACGCGTGGGGCCCGACGCGGGCGACGCTGGTGACGTATGTCTTTCCGGTCATCGGGCTGCTGCTGGGCATCGCCTTTCTCAACGAAGCCGCCGACTGGCGGCTGCTGGCCGGTACCGTTCTGATTGTCGCCGGGATTGCGGTGGTGAACCTCCGCAGATGAGCCCGCGCGCGGAATTCGCCGCCGGGGTGAAAGCCGAAGCCCCGCTGCTCCTGGGCGTGCTGCCGTTCGGCCTGATCTTCGGCGCGCTGGCGGTGGCAGCCGGCATCCCCCCGGCCCCGGCACTGGCGATGTCGTCGATTGTCCTGGCCGGCTCGGCTCAATTCGTGGGAACGCAGCTCTTCAGCGCCGCCGCGCCCGGACCGATCATCCTGCTCACAACGTTCGTGGTGAACCTCCGGCACATGCTGTACAGCGCGTCGCTGGCGCCGTATGTCTCGCGGCTGCGGCCGGCGTGGAAGACGCTGCTGGCGTACCTGCTGACGGATGAGGCATATGCGGTGGCGGTAACACACTACACGGAAACGGGAAACGGCAAACGGGAAACTAGAGCTGGAACCGATCAGCGCCACTGGTTTTTCCTGGGGGCGGGGCTGACGTTGTGGGTGACGTGGCAGGCCAGCACGGCGATCGGGATCTTTCTGGGTGCGAGGATTCCCGCCTCGCTGCACCTCGAGTTCGCACTGCCGCTGACCTTTATGGCGCTGGTCCGGCCGTCCGTGACCGACCGGGCGACGGCCGCCGCCGCGCTCACCGCCGGCGTGGTGGCGGTGCTCGCGGATGGGTTGACCTTGCGGCTGGGCATCATCGTAGCCGCGGTGTGCGGGATTGCTGCCGGCCTTCTCACGGAGCGATCGTGAGCATGTTCCTGAGAGGCCTGCTCTTGGGATTTTCAATCGCGGCGCCGGTCGGGCCGATCGGGGTGCTGTGCATCCGGCGCACCCTGGCCCATGGCCGGGCGGCGGGATTCGTGAGCGGCCTGGGAGCTGCGACCGCCGACGCATTCTACGGGGCGGTGGCCGCGTTCGGTCTGACCGCCATCTCCAACGCGCTCATAGGGGGGCAGACGTGGTTCCGGGCGGTCGGCGGCCTGTTTCTCTGCTATCTGGGCGTCCGCACCTGGCTGTCCACGCCCGCGGCGGACACGCGGGCCGGTGCGGCGCGCGGGCTGCCCGGCGCCTACGCGTCCACCCTCGTGCTCACCCTGACCAACCCGATGACAATCCTGTCGTTCGCCGCGATCTTCGCAGGATTGGGGGTGACCGCGGCGGGACGGTACTCCACCGCCGCGCTCCTGGTCGGCGGCGTCTTCTGCGGGTCCGCGTTGTGGTGGCTGATCCTAAGCTCCGTCACCGGCTACTTCCGGGACCGGCTGTCGATCGCGGGACTGCGATGGGTCAACCGGCTCTCTGGACTCGTCATCACCGGATTCGGCGTGCTTGCGCTCCTGGCGGCGCGCTGATGCGCACCTGGCTGATCATCGCCGGAATGGGCGCGATCACCTTCGCGCTGCGGATGTCCGTCATCGCCCTGTTCGGCCGGGCCGCGGTCCCCCCGCAGCTCGTCCGCGGGCTGCGGTTCGTGCCCCCGGCGGTGCTCACGGCGCTGGTCACCCCCGCCCTGGTCAGGCCAGAAGGCTCGATCGACTTCTCGACCGGCAACGCCCACCTGCTGGCCGGCCTGATCGCGGCCGCGATCGCCTACCGGACCAAGAACACCCTGCTCACGATCGGCACCGGCCTGGCCGCCATCTGGCTCATCCGAGCTATTCGTCTATAGCTGGATTGAGCTCATCAATAGGGTCAGACCCCATTGTAGACCCCCACAAGCGAGATGGCCCGGGGCTGGTGGCCCCGGGCCATCTGGTACGGACGGATCAGCCTGTGTTCTCTAGGCGGCTCGACGCTGTGAGCGGGCTTCTCGGGTCCCGACATATGCCCACTTGAAGTACGCCGGTCCCGCCTCCGCTCGCATGACAAGCGCGGTCCACGCGAACCAGACAGCCGCCGCCGCAAAGCCTGCCGCGTCCAGAAATGCGCGGGGGATGAACGTGGCCAGCACCATTGCGGCACCCGCGACAAGCCCCACGAGTCCAGGGTTCCTGTAGTTCTTCTCCGCCATCATCGCACCGCCGAGCGCCAGCGCGGCAACCCCGGTGAAGATCTCGCCGACGGCTACGGCCGTGCTCAGCGACCCGCTCATGCCGCGAAAGGCATGGACGGCCCCGATCTGATTCGACCCATACAGCGCGCTCAACGCGCCCATCCCATACTGCCGCAGCAGGGCCGCGGCCGCGAACCCAAACGAGCCCAAGACGCCGAACAGGGCGCCGATGCGCGCGCTGGCCGGGGCGTCATTGGTAAACCGATCGCCGAGGGCAAGGTAGAAGATGACGCCCATCACCGCGGCGAGCAGCCCGCCCAGGATGTTCACGGCCCAAAAGATGGCCCCATGCGTGTGGATGAACGGCAGGATCCGGTGAGGATTGAACTGGGCCGCAAAGCTGAGGCCGGACGACGGCCAGATCACCGCCACCCCCAGCAGCAGCCAGCCCAATGCCAGGCCGGCAAGAACGCCCGCCTCTCCACCTAATCGACGCAGGTCCTCTACCATCTCTGATCCCTCCTCGGCAGCGCGTGGATCGGCTGCCTGGTTGTGCTACGCCGCGCGCCGCTGCGCATTGGAGCGGCCGTTCGCGCGGGCCTTCGAGGCTCCCCAGCGGAACAGCGCCGGGCCGGCCTCGCCGCGCATGACCAGCGCGGTCCAGACCCACCAGGCTCCCGCGGAGAGTGTGCTCACGATGTACGTAAAGGGATGGCTGATGAATCCCGACAGGACCATCGCCGTCCCCGCGACGACGCTGAAGTACCCGACGCTGTTGTAGCGCCGCTCCTTCAGCATCACGTTCCCGAATGCCAGTGTCGCCAGTCCGGCCAGGACGTTGCCGAGCCCCATGAGGGACCCGACGACCGTGCTCACCGCGTAGAACGCATGGGCCGCACCGACGACGTTCGTGGCATACACGGACGAGAGCGACCCGTACGCGGTGTGCCGGATCAGGGCGGCCGCGGCAAAGGCTGCCGTGCCAATGACCCCGACGCGTGAGCCGATCTGCGCGCTGGCCGGTGTGCCGTCCCTGAACCGGTCGCCCAGCGCCATGTAGACGACGGCGCCCAGCAGCGAGGAAACTAACCCGCCCAGGATATTGACCGTCAAGAACATGATGGAATGGCGGGGGATAAAGGTCAAGTACCGATGGGGGTTCGCCTGGTCGACCAGGGTCAGTCCTGCCGATGGGAAGATGAAGACGAATCCGAGGAAAATCCAGGCCGCGGCAATGCCGGCGAGGACTCCTGCTTCGCCACCTAATCGCCGCAAATTCTCCATACACACTCCTCCCAGGTTTCTTCCGGTTTGCGTGGCAATACAGTACCCTGCCCGGAAGACTGCCGGCCTAGTCCTGGAGGAGGCCAAAAAAGAGGCTGCGTGGAGCCTCAGCTCCACGCAGCCTGGATCCTTTGCTACTCGCTTTTGCTACTCGCTCTTGCTCTTCCCGGGCGGTCCCGTATGGTTGTGCTTCTCGTCGCCGTACCCATGGCCCGGCCGCGTCGGCCGCGTATCAACCGGCTGCTCGTCCGCAGGCGGCTCTTCCACCACGGGCGGCTCGGTCACGACGGGCGGCTCCTCGATCACCGGCGGCCCATCCAGCACCGGGGGCTCTTCGACTACCGGAGGCTCCTCCACCACGGGCGGGCTGTCGATGATGCTCGGATCGTCAGCCGCGGGCGGCTCCTCCACGACAGGCGTATCTGAGGCAGGCGGCGTCTCGGCCACCAGCTCAGCGTTGAAGTCGTAGCCGTACGGGTACTCAGTCGTTGTGCTGCCGGCCAGTACACCGCTCGACCACTGCTCGACGGTGACGCTCCAGACGCGGGTCCCATCGGCCAGGGTCGTCAAGATCCGGTCTTCCTTGGTGACCATGTATCCGTCGGCATCGTAGGTGGTGAACTGCTCGGCGATCATTTCCCCATCGGACACGATCTTCACGTACTGCTCGCGGACGACCCCGCTTTCATCGTACTGGCGCACCTGGGTCGTCTGATAGGCACCGCCCATGGAGTTGCGGACTTCCGAGATCTCGCTGATGATGCCGCTGGAGTAGTACTGGACGTCGCGATCGATCACGACCAGCCCCGAGGACGACACCTCGGTGTAGGCCACGGCCGACAGCGTGCCGTCCGTGTACGTCTCCACGTAGGTGACGGTGTTGCCATTCGCCAGGGTCCACGTGCTGGTGGACGTGGTCGTCTCCGCGTATGCGGGCACGGCAGCCAGTGCGACTGCCAGCACGACCGCGCTCAGGATCTTCACCTTCATCTCATCCACCTCCACGGATTCGGTACTCCTACCCCTCTAAGAAGCAAGGCGGGTGCCGGAGGGGACCAAAAACCTCCCTGAAAGTTCGCCCAGACTTCCCAGGATCGGGCTGGCGGATGGGGGAAAATAGGGGGCAGAATGGCGGCGCAGCTGACGGAAATCGAGGCGGCCGATCGCGTCCTCGTCTGGACGGCCGGCGGGGAGACCATTCACACCAGCTACGGGACCAACTGCGTGGCGGTGATCGGATCGGAGGGCGTGCTGGTCGTGGACCCGCTAATCGCGCCCGTGTTTGCGCGGGAAGTGGCGGCCGCGGTCCGCCGCCGGACGCGCGCGCCGGTGCGGGCGGTCGCGCTCACCCACCACCATACCGACCACACGTGGGGCGCAACCGTCTTTGCCGCCGAAGGCGCTCCCGTGATTGCGCACAGCATCTGCCGCGAACGAATGGCCGCCGAGCACCCGGCCCTGCTCGAATCGCGCCGGAGCCAGAGCGAGCTACGGGATCTCTTCGCCGACGCATCGCCTGTGTTACCAGACATGACGTACGACCAGGGCCTTACCCTGCACCTGGGTGACGTCGACGTCGAGTTGTGGCATCCGGGATGGGGACACACGCCGGGGGATACGTTCCTCTTCCTCCCTGATCAACGGGTGGCGATCTGCGGAGATCTCGTGTTTGCAGGGTACCACTTCAACTACGAGCACGCGTCGATTCCGGGCGTGCGCCAGGGGCTCCGGGCCCTGGGCGCGCTGGACGCGGACACGTTCATCCCAGGCCATGGACCGGCCGGCGGCAGCGGGCTGCTGGCGCGCCAAACCGAGTACCACGACACGGTGGAACATATCGTTGCCGCAGGGGTCGAGGCGGGAAAAGACGACGCGGCGATCGTCGAGGAAATCCGGGCCGCGTTCTCAGGTCACCGCGAGTTCTCGGAATACCGCCTCGGCGTCGTCGTCCCTTCGGCGGTGAGCCGCGTCCGCGAGCACCTCGCAGCAGCCCGGAAGCAGATGCGTCAGTAAACCCGCGGCAGAAACGATCCGGTCCGCCGCCGGTACGCCTCGTACGCTGGAAATCTAGCCACCAGCCACCGCTCTTCCCGCCGGGCTTTTACTGCGAAGAACAGCGCGACCCCGGCCGCGAGCACGACATGCCGCAGACTTCCGCGATAGACCGCCCAGGCGATCACGGTCAGGATCACCCCGGTGTAGATCGGATGACGGATCCAACGATACACACCGGACGATACGAACTCGGCGTCCTCGCGCGGGCGGGGCAGGATCGTCAGGCTACGACCGAGCGCCTTCGCGCCGGAGACAAGCATCACGAGACCCGCTCCTCCGACGATCAGCGCCACCGACGTCGACATGACAGACCGGGGCACCAGGCGCGGACCTGCGGGCGGCAGAATCGCCACCAGCGCCAGCAGGACCAGCTGGACCACCACCCACCACTCGCCGCGCGTGCCGAGCCACCACGGCGGACGGCCGGCGCTCACCGCCGCGCGTGCCGCCGCAGCGCCGCCCATACCAGCACGCCGGCGGCCACCCCGGCCGCGTTCATCAACAGATCACCTGCATCCGCGTCGCGGTAGGGAGTGAGCCACTGCACCGCTTCCAGCGCGGCCCCGTATCCCCACGCCGCGGCGGCGGACGGCCCGACCGGCAGCCAGCCGGTGAGCAGCACCGTCAGGATGCCGTACCCGAGCAGGTGCCAGATCCCCCCGCCCCTGCCTCCCAGCCCCGGTGGAAGTAGAGACACGACGCAGACGATCACCATCCAGACTGCGGTGAACGCACGCCAGCGCACCGGGCTACGGCCCCCGCAGGAGGTTCGGCAGGAACAGCGGCACGGCAGGGACGTAGGTCACGATGGCCAGGGTGATGAGGAGCGCGACGATGAAGGGGATCGCCTCCCGGAACACCGGACCGACCGGCTGCTTGGCGACCGCGCAGGCCGTGAGCAGCACCGACGCCACCGGCGGAGTCTGCTGGCCGATCGCCAGGTTCAGCGTGACGATGATGCCGAACTGCGTCGGGTCCACGCCGACCTGCCGCACCAGCGGCATGACGATCGGGACGATCAATAGGATGGCCGCGGCGCTGTGCAAGAACATCCCGGCGATCAGCAGGAAGACGTTCAGGAGCAGCAGGACCAGCGTGCGGTTCGTCGTCAGCCCCAGCACCGCCTGCGCGAACTGCTGCGGCACCCGCTCGTTGGTGAGGTACCAGCCCAGCACGGCGGAGGCGGCGACGATCAGCATGACCGACGCGGTGGACACCACACCGTCGACCGTGACGCTCCACAGCTGGCGGAAGTTCATCTCGCGGTAAATGAATGTCCCGATGACGAAAGCGGCCAGCACCGCCAGCCCCGCGGCTTCCGTCGCCGTCACGATCCCCCCGAACATCCCGCCCAGGATGATCACCGGCAGCACCAGCGTCCACCCGGCGTCGCGGAATTGCGCGCCCAGGCTCCGCCACGAGAAGGCCGCTTCCACCGGAAAGCCATACTTGCGCGCCTTGTAGTAGACGACCGCCATCATCAGCGCGCCGCCGATGACCCCCGGCGCAAAACCGGTCAGGAACAGCCGGGTGACCGACGTCTCCGCCATCACCGCGTACAGGATCATCGGGATGCTGGGCGGGATGATGATCGCCAGCGACGCGGTGACCGAGGTCAACGCGGCGGTAAACGCCGGCGTGTAGCCCTTCTTGACCATCGCGGGGATGATGATGCTGCCCAGCGCCGCGACGTCGGCCACGGCCGAGCCGGAGATCTCGGCGAAGAACATCGAATCCACCACGTTGACCATGGCCAGCCCGCCGCGGACATGGCCCACCAGCGCCGAGGCCAGGTTGATGATGCGCAGCGAGATGCCCGACGAGTTCATCATCCCACCGGCCAGGATGAACAGCGGGATGGCCAGCAGCGGAAACTTCGCCGCCCCGGAAAACAGCTGCAGCGGGACGACGGCCGGGTTCGTGCCGCCGCCGATCAGCAGGGCGGCCAGCACGGCCGCGATCAGCGCGACGGCGATCGGCACGCGGAGCGCCGCCAGCAGGATGATCACCGCGACGACGGCGAGGGTCATCGGGTTGCGGGCCGCAGCAGTCCGGCCAGGCGGCGCAGGCCGATCAGGAACGTCAACCCGGCGCTGAGCGGGATGGCGCTGTACACCCAGGAGAGCTTCACCGCGCGGATGCTGAGCGCCGTGTCAAAGACGG